>DASYES010000333.1:0-4614 GCA_036498885.1 Pseudonocardia sp. | reverse complement strand
GCGTGATGAGCCCGTGCAGGGCGCCTGCGCGTTCCAGTTCGGCGAGCGCGTGGTGGCCCGGGTTGGGCTCGGCGCGGGCCATCCGGGCCCAGCCGACGTGGCTGCGGGCCCAGTAGCGGCGCCGGGCGCGTTCTCCGGAGACGAACTCCTGGTAGGTCATGGGGGTGCGGCGGGGGGAGCCGGGGCCGCGGTAGTCGGGGATGCCGGAGTCGGTGGAGAGCCCCGCGCCGGTGAGCGCCACCACCGGCCTACTGGCGAGCACACCCAGCGCCCGGTCCAGCGCCTCGTCCAGAGCCTTGCCGGGGGTGTCCGGCGCCCCCTCCAGCACGTCCACGTGACCAGGCTAACCGTCGGCTGCAGCGGCCCCGGCTGTCGCGTTCGTGCAATACCGGGGTGCGGGCATCGCGGGAGATTGACGACATGGACAATGCCGATCACCTCAGCCGGAGCATCGATCTCGCGGTCGCCGCGATCAAGGGCGCAAGCCTCGCCCGGTACGACGATCCTTCCCCGTGCTCCGACTACAGCGTCCGCGAAGTGGTCAACCACATCGCCTTCGGATTCCTGCTGGCTCACCGCTCGGCCACCAGGCAGGCCTGGGACCCGTCCTGGACGGCCGCGGACCGGACGCCCTACCTCCAGGGACGTCCGGAGAGCGAATGGGCGCAGGCCTGCACGGAGGAAGCCACCGCCACGGCGCAGGCGTGGTCTGCCCCGGCCGCCTGGGAGGGCGAGTCGCACATGGGCGGCTCGGCGATGCCGGCCGCGGCGATCGGCTCGATGATGACCGCGGAGTTCGTCGTGCACGCCTGGGACCTGGCCACCGCCACCGGGCAGCCGTTCCACGTGCCGTCCGGACTCGACGACGTGGTGCTCGAGGGCGTCGAGGCGATGGCCCCGTCGGGACGCGACGGCGGCTGGTTCGCCCCTGAGGTCCAGCTGCCCGCCGATGCGACGGTCTTCGAGAGGGCGCTCGCCGCCTCGGGCCGGGATCCGCGTTGGACCCCACCCGCATCGAACCCGTGATCGTCGCGAACCGCGCGTCAGCGCCCTCGGCGGGGCGATGGTGCGTGTTTCGCGGCGATCGTGAGCGGCGCTAACGCGCCCAGGACGGCGCGCGCTTCTCGGCGAAGGCCCGCATCCCCTCCTGGCCCTCCTCGCCCGCGAAGAAGCGGGCCGAGAGCTGCTGCATCTCGGCGAGCTGGTCGGCCATGGCGGCCGGCCGCTCGCTGCGCAGCATCTCCTTGGTGGCCGCCAGCGCGCCCGGAGCCCCCATCCGCAGGGCCTCGGTGTAGCGGTGCACCTCGGCGTCGAGTGCTGCGCCGGGCACGGCGGTGTTGATCAGGCCGATCTGCGCGGCGCGGGTGGCGTCGAAGGTCTCGCCGGTGAGGAACAGCTCGTGCGCGGCGCGTGGCAGCAGGCGAGGGAGCACGGTGACCGAGATGACCGCCGGGACGACGCCGATGCGCACCTCGCTGAACGCGAACGTGGCGTTCTGGGCGGCCACGGCGATGTCGCACGCCGCCACGAGCCCGACGCCGCCGGCCCGGGCCGGACCGGCCACCCGCGCGAGCACCGGGGTGGGCGAGGCCCAGACCCGTTCCAGGATCGCGGGGAACTCGTTGATGCCCTGGTTCTGCGCTCCCGCCCCACGCGACTCCTTGAGGTCCATGCCCGAGCAGAACACGCGCCCGGTGTGGGTGAGCACGATCACCCGCACCGCGTCGTCCGCGATGGCCGTGCCGAGGTGCGCCAGCAGCTCCCGGCGCACCTGTGCGGAGAGCGCATTGCGGTTGGCGGGGGAGTCCAGGGTGATCGTCGCGATGCCCGCGGCGACGTCGAGGTGCACCAGCTCGTCGGTCATGCCGGGACGGTATCCGGCTCGCCGGCCGACTCGCGCTACGCGCGGGTCTGCCCCGCTCCAGCACAAGGATCGTCGTGACGGGGAACGAATTCAGGCGAACCGCTCACGCAGGTATGCAGCGGTGGCGTCGTCCGCGGGGAAGAAGCTCTCGATGGCCACCTCCTCCAGCGTCACGTCGAGCGGTGCGCCGAGCACGGCGACCGTGCTGAAGAGCGTGAGCTCCTGGTCGGGGTGACGCAGCCGCAGCGGAAGCACGATCCGGTCGCGCGGCTGCGCCGTCGGGTCGAGCCCGGCGTCCCGGCAGTACCCGACGAGCTCCCCGAGCAGCGCGCGCAACCCCGTGGAGGCCGCCCGCTCTGCCTGGCGGCGCACCCGCGACACGAGGTGCGCGGCGTACTCCTCCAGGTCGACGACGTGTGGCGCGAGCCCGCGCGGATGCAGGCTCACCCGCAGTACGTTGACGGGCGGGATCATCAGCTCGGGGTCGACGAGGTCGGTGAGCAGCGCGACCGCCCGGTTGGCCGCGAGCAGGTTCCACGAGCCGTCGACGAGGACGGCCGGGTAGGGCTCCTGGCCGTCGAGGATCCGGCGCAGCGAGCGCTGCACCTCACCCAGTTCCGCATCGTCGAGGCCGTGCTGGGAGTAGGCAGGGGCGAACCCGGCCGCCATCATCAGCTCGTTCCGTCCGCGCAGTGGCACGTCCAGCTCCTCCGAGAGGTGCAGCACCATGTCCCGGCTCGGCTTCGACCGGCCGGTCTCCAGGAAGCTCAGGTGCCGGGCGGACACGTCGGCCTGGATGCCGAGGTCGAGCTGGGTCAGCCGGCGGCGTTGTCGCCAGTCGCGCAGCAGCGCGCCGAACGCGGTGCCGGTGGTTGTCGCGGCGGTCATGGCGGGCACGCTAGCGGCGCCGGTGGGGCTGATCGATGACGTCGGGGGTAATGGACCGACGATCCGAGCGAGTACTGGCGGGCCGCACGCCAGCAACGCCGTGGGCCTCAGCGATGACCTTGCGGGTAATGGACCGCCGGCCACGACCGCGGCAGTCTCCCCGCGTGACCGGATCTCTCGATACCGACGACCCCACCGCGCTGATGCACCGCCTGATGCCGTTCACCGCCCTGCTCGGGGCCACCGCGCTGCGCGCCGAACCGCAGGAGGTGGCCCTGCGGCTGGACTGGGATGCGTCCCGGTGCACGACCGCCGGGCTGCTCCATGGTGGAGCCCTGATGGCACTGGCCGATGCCGCAGGGGGCTGGTGCGCCTTCCTCAACCTGCCCGAGGGCGCGACGGGCACCGCCACCGTCACGTCGGCGACGAACTTCCTGCGCCCCGTGACGTCCGGATACGTCGAGGCCGTGGCCCGGCTGCTGCACGGGGGCCGCAGCACGATCGTCGTCGACACGGAGGTGTGCGACGCGGCCGGGAAACTCGCGGCGCGGGTGACACAGACACAGGCGGTGCTGCGTTGAGCCCGCTCTGCCGCTGACCCGGCGATCCGCCGAGCGGGATCCGGCACCCGCTCGGCGGATCGCGTGTATCGGGTCGGGTCAGGCGGGCACGGCGGTGCGGGCCTCCTCGGCGTCGCGCCTGGCCACCTCGGCGCGCACGAGGGGGATCACCTCGCGGCCGAACTCCACGGCGTCGGCGAGCAGGTCGTAGCCTCGTGCCGACAGGATCCGCACGCCGAGGTCGTAGTAGTCCAGCAGCGCTGCGGCCACCGTCTCCGGCGTGCCCACGAGCGCCGTGGAGTTGCCGGCGCCACCGGTGGCCTTCGCCGTGACGGTCCACAGCGCGCGGTCGAAGCGCTCGCCCTGCGCGGCCACCTCCAGCAGCCGCTGGGAGCCGGCGTTCTCCGGGTCCGAGAGCTTGTGGCGGCGGGTCAACTGCGTCGTGCCGCCCTTCGTCCGGTCCTGGATGCGGGCCACGGTGGCGTAGGCCTTCTCCCAGGCCTCCTCCTCGGTGCGGCCGAGGATCGGGCGGAACGCCACCTGGAACGTCGGGACCGGGCGACCCGCCGCGCGGGCGATGTCGCTGATCGTCGCGATCTGCTGTGCCGTGCCGGCGAGCGGCTCGCCCCACAGCGCGTAGATGTCGGCCTCCTCCGCCCCCACCTTGTACGCCGCGGGAGAGGAACCGCCGAAGGAGATGCGTGGGCGGGGCTTCTGGGCGGGCTCGACGTCCAGCACGAAGTCGCTGAAGTCGTAGTGCTCGCCGTGGAAGTCGAACGGCTCGCGTGACGTCCAGGCCTTCTTGAAGATCTGGATGGCCTCGCGGGTGCGGTCGTAGCGCTGGTCCTTGGGCAGCGTGTCGCCCTCGCGTTGCTGCTCGTGGTCGTTGCCGCCGGTGATCACGTGCAGGGTGAGGCGCCCGTCGCTGATCTGGTCGAGCGTGGCGACGGTCTTCGCGGCGAAGGTGGGGTAGGAGACATTCGGCCGGTGGGCGAGCAGCAGTTGCAGCCGCTCGGTGTGGGTGGCGATGAGCGCAGCGGCCTGGGCGGGGTCCGGGCTGCCGGAGCTGTACGCCGTGAGCACCCGGTCCCACCCGCTCTCCTCGTGTGCGCGGGCGAGGGCGAGGGTGAAGTCCTTGTCGAACGCAGGACCGGAGCGCGGTGTCGTCTCCGTGCCGTTGTTGGTGGCGCCGATGCCGAGGAACTCGACGGGCATGGTGGTCCTTCCGGGTGAATGGGCTGCGGGCTGCGGGCTCAGTGGCCCGGACAGGCCGCCGACCACACTCGGCCGAGGTCGATGTGC
>DASYES010000332.1:0-2271 GCA_036498885.1 Pseudonocardia sp. | reverse complement strand
GAATAGCCCGCATCCGCTACGGCGTAGCCCGGGGCGGCAACCAGCCGGCCGCAGCAGGCACCACCCCGATCTCGGACTGACAACCCCCGCGCGTCGCCCGTTTCCCGAGCGCGAATCGCCGCTTCTCATCGGCAACCGCCTTGTCTCATATCTCGTGGCCCCGGGCAGAATCGAGGCGTGCACACGGCGTCGGACGAGCTCAGTCGCGACCCGGTCGTGCTGCGGCGGTGGCGACGTGTAGACGCTGCGGTCCTCTACCGCGCCGTGAGCGAGTCGCTCGAGCATCTCGCGCCGTGGATGGCGTGGGCGGCACATGGCTACTCGACCGCGGACGCCGTGGCCTACATCGCCCGCACCGAGGAGGTGTGGGGTACCGACTACGACTACGCGATCGTCGCCCCCGGCCCGGCGTTGGTCGGGAGCTGCTCGATGATGAGCCGGATCGGGCCCGGCGGGTTCGAGATCGGGTATTGGGTGCATCCCGCTCACCTCGGGCTCGGCTACGCAACGGCTGCCGCCGCGGCGCTCACGTCGGAGGCGTTCCGCATCGGTGCCGACCGGGTCGAGATCGTCCACGACCTCGCCAACGTCGCGAGCGGTGCGATCCCGCGGCGCCTGGGATTCCGGGAGGTGGACCGGCGGGCGCCGCAGGAGGAACGCACGGCGGGAGAGGCGGGCGTCGACGTGGTGTGGCGCCTGTGCGCCTCCCGATCAGGCGATGGTATGACGGTTCCCGGTATGAACGGTCACCTCTGACGGTTCGGACGGGAGCAGGATCTGTGGACATCTCCGACAGCGTCGCGGTCGTCACCGGGGGCGCATCCGGCCTCGGGCTCGCCACGACCACGGCGCTCGTGGCCGCCGGTGCGAAGGTCGTGATCGTCGACCTGCCGGGCTCGCCCGGAAAGGAGCGGTCCGCGGAGCTCGGAGACGCGGTGCGGTTCGCACCCGCGGATGTCCGCAGTGAGAGCGAGGTGGCGGCGGCGCTCGATGTCGCCGACGCCCTGGGCCCGCTGCGGGTGGCCGTCAACTGCGCTGGCACCGCCAACGCGATCCGGGTGATCGGGAAGAAGGGCGTCTTCCCGCTCGCCGACTTCACGCGGATCATCGAGATCAACCTGATCGGCACGTTCAACGTGCTGCGGCTCGCCGCCGAACGCATGGTGACTCACGACCCCGTGGGTGAGGAGCGCGGCGTCATCATCAACACGGCGTCGGCGGCCGCGTTCGACGGCCAGATCGGCCAGGCGGCGTACTCCGCGTCGAAGGGCGGGGTGGTGGGCATGACCTTGCCGATCGCCCGTGATCTCGCCTCGATGTACATCCGGGTGGTCACCATCGCGCCGGGTCTGTTCGACACACCGCTGCTGGCCGGTCTTCCCGAAGAGGCCAGGGCGTCACTCGGCGCGCAGGTGCCGCACCCGTCCCGGTTGGGCGACCCGGCCGAGTTCGGGGCACTCGCGGCGCACATCGTTGCCAATCCGATGCTCAACGGTGAGGTCATCCGGCTCGACGGCGCGATCCGGATGGGCCCGCGCTGACAGCGGTCCCGTAACTTCCTGACGGGTTGCCATCCGGCGTACGACATCGTCCGGCCCCGGAATGGGCCGGCATCCTGTGCGGAGTGCCGGCCCGTCCGGGTCGATCACCCGGGCACGCGGTCCAGGAAACCGTGCACGCTGGTGATCCGGCCGTCCGCCGCGATCGCCGCGACGTCGAAGCCGATCACGAGTGGCTCGGCACCGGCCGGACCGAGGCCCCACTGAAAGCGGCACACGTCGTGGTGCGAGTCGACGTCCCCGATCTGCCGGAATTCCATCCCGGGGAATTGTCGCTGTACCCCGGCGATCAGGGCATCGAGCTCGTCGGCGCCGGTGACGTCGGCGAGCGGGTCGACATAGCGTGCCTCAGGCGTGAATGCGGCATCGATCGCGGCCCTGCGGGCCGTCGGGTCGGTCTCGTTCCACGCGGTCAGGTAGGCGCGGACGAGATCGGTGCCGGGAGCAGTGGTGGCAGGCATCGGAAGCCTCCGGTTTCGTCGTCGGACATGACGTGGAAACCTTCGCCCGGCGACGGTAGGCCGTCGATCACCTCGGAGGTAATGCTTGCGGTCGCACCACCTGAATTCGCTCGCCGCCGGAGCGGACGACGATGTCGCGGAATGTGGCCCGGCCCGTGCCGTGACCGAAGTGGCTCACCACGACGAGCCGCAGCAACCGGAGACGGGACGGGGCAGCCGAAGGCGTCATCCTCGGGCTGCAGGGTGGCGCT
>DASYES010000331.1:0-4062 GCA_036498885.1 Pseudonocardia sp. | reverse complement strand
GGATGCCGGGTTCCCGGTGGGCCGGCAGGAGGTCCTCACCGCGCCGGCCGCCACGGCCGCGTACCTGCGCGAGCACCGTCCGGACGCGGCATGCCTGCTGTTGAACAGCGGTGACGTCGCGGAGGACCTCGGGGGCGTGCGGCTGGTCTCGGGGCCCGGTGCCGAGCCGGACGTGGTGGTACTGGGTGGGGCAGGCCCGGAGTTCGGCTACGAGGCCCTCAACGAGGTGTTCGGCCACCTCCAGCGCGGAGCCGAGCTGCTCGCCATGCACCGCAACCTGTTCTGGCGCACCGACGCCGGGATGCAACTCGACAGCGGCGCGTTCCTGCTGGGGCTGGAGCGCGCGGCCGGCGCCGAGGCGGTGGTGCTCGGCAAGCCCGCGGAGGCGTTCTTCGCCACTGCCCTCCACGGTCTTGGCGTGAGCGCCGGGGATGCGGTGATGATCGGCGACGACGTGGAGGCCGACGTGCTCGGCGCGCAGGCCCACGGGCTCACCGGGGTACTCGTGCGCACCGGGAAGTTCCGGCCGGACGCCGAGGACGGCATCGATGGGCAACGCCCGCAGCACGTCGTCGACTCGATCGCCGACGTGCCCGGGTTGCTCGGCCTGACCCGGGCGGATGCACCCTGACCACCGCGCCGCGCGAGACCCGGTCCAGGCGTTCCCGCCCCTCGAGGGCACGCCCGCCCGGGGCGCCGGACAGGGCTACTCCGCCGTCGCGGCGCTGATCCTGCGCTGCGCGAGTGCCATCGACTCGTGCAGCGGGGTGGTGCCCGCGGTGCGGGCTGCGTCGAGCACACCTTGGACGGTCTCCTCGATCGCCTCGACCCTGGTCGCGGCTGCCTCGTGGTCGAGACCGCCGACCTCGCGACTCAGCACATAGATCACGCCGCCGGCACTGGCCACGAAATCGGGGACCCACACCGTTCCGGCGTCGGCGAGCAGCTGCGCGACGGAGTCGCTGCTCACCTGGTTGTTCGCCGGCCCGATGATGAGCGGCACATCGAGAGCGGCCACGGTCCGCGGGTTGAGCACCCCTCCCACCGCGGCGGGCACGAGCACATCGGCCGGGGTCAGGAGTGCCCGATCCGGATCCACCCAGCCGTACCCCGCGTTCTTCGCCTTCTCGCGCTTCTGGTCGTCGACATCGGAGACGACGACCATGGCCCCCTGCACGGAGAGGTCGGCTGCGAGCCGCGACCCGACCGAGCCGAACCCGGCGATCACCACCCGCCGGCCCGACAGTGACTCCGAGCCGAAGACGTGCCGGGCGCCCGCACGCAGTGCGGCCTGGACGCCGAGCGCCGTTGGCGTGCCCGAGTTTCCGGTGCCACCGTGCTCCGGTGGCAGACAGAACGAGTGGGGCGTCACGTCGCGGATGACCAGCATGTCCTCGGGCCCGGTGCCCACGTCGGGTCCCACGCTGTAACTACCGTCGAAACCGGCGACGATCTCGGCCACGTCGTGGAGCACGTCGTGGCGCACCTGGGGGGTCAGGACCGTTCCCATCGGCACTGCGACGACGGTTTTCCCGCCCCCGTACTCGAGACCGGCGGCGGCGCACTTGTACGTCATGGCCTCCGCGAGGCGCATCGCATCCGCTGTTCCCTCACGCCAGCTGGGATAGGTCCAGATGCGGCAACCGCCCACGGCTGGTCCGAGCGCCCGCGAGTGCACCGCGACCGTGATGGCGGCACCGGATCGGCGACCACGCCGGATCACGACTTCCTCGTGCTGCAGGGAACCGTACTCGGACATCCAGGACGCGGACCTGTCGCTCACGCCTCCACCATGCTCTGTCCGGCCATCGATGACCAAAACCGATCACAGCTACCGGCCATTGCGAAAGGTGCCGACAAGGGGGTGATGGCGCCGCGGCACCCGGCCGCTCGGCCCGGGACGACGGGGCATGATCACCGCACCCGGCGGTGGGTCAGCCGGTCCTGACGAGATCCGCGGCCCGCTCTGCGATGCCGTAGACGGTGGCGTTGGTGTTGGCCGACGTGATGGAGGGCATGACAGAGGCGTCGGCCACCCGCAGCCCTTGAGAGCGGAATCGGACACCTCCCGGCGTCCGGTCGTGCCGGGCCGATCAGCACCGTCCGGTCGCTACCAGCGCGTGCCCGTCGTCCACTGTGGCCGCCACCGGATCCATCGCGGCATGAGTACGGCGGCGACGAGGCTGATCAGTGCGGTGACGATCAGGTAGCCCGCGGCCCACCACGGTGTTCCCGCGCCGAGTACGAGCAGCCCGGTGAGGATCACCGGGGTCAGCCCGGACGCCCAGATGCCCGACCCCTGGAAGACCAGCGACATCCCGGTGTAGCGGACGTCGGTGTCGAAGAGCTCCGCGAACAGCGTCGACTCCGCGCCCGTCATCAGTGCGTACCAGACACCCAGCTGAAGCAGCAGGACGACCACGACCAGCCAGGTGATCCCGCTGTGCACGGCGAAGAACGACGGCACGACGGTGACCCCGAACCCGGCCACACCGGTGCCGAAAACGAGCCGTCGCCCGTACCGGTCGGCGAGCAGGCCCGCGACCGGCGTCAGCGCCGCCATCAGCAGCGCGCCACCGGTGACGGCCAGCAGCACGACGATCTTGCTCATCCCCACCGTCGCCGTGGCGTAGGTGATGGCGAAGACGCCCCAGGTGTTGAATGCCGCCCCTTCCGCCCACCGAGCGAGCATCCCCGCCACGAGACCCCGGCGGTGGCCGGACGTGCGGAAGAGCTGGACCACGGGCGCCCGCGCCGTCCCACCGCTGTCGCGCAGCCTGCGGAACTCCGGCGTCTCGAGAATCCGGAGCCGCACCAGCAGCCCGACCACGACCAGCACCACGCTCAGCACGAACGCGATGCGCCACCCGACCGTCACGAACTCCTGCTCGTCGAGCACCTCGCCGAGCAGGGCGAACACCCCGGTACCCAGCGCGAGCCCGAGGCCCAGGCCGATCTGCGGCACGCTGCCGAACCGGGCGCGCGAATCCGGCGGGGCGTTCTCCACCGCCAGCAGCACCGCGCCGCCCCACTCACCGCCCACGGCCAGGCCCTGCAGCACGCGCAGCACCACGAGCAGCACCGGCGCGGCGACGCCGATCGAGGCATAGGAGGGCAGCAGCCCGATGAGCGCGGTGGCCGCCCCCATCAGCATCATTGTGGCGACGAGCGTGCGCTTGCGCCCGAGCCGGTCGCCGATGTGCCCGAACAGGACGCCGCCGATGGGGCGGGCCACGAACCCCACGGCGAACGTACCGAAGGCCAGCAGGGTGCCCACGAGCTCGTTGCCGACGGGGAAGAACAGGCGTGGGAACACCAGCCCCGCGGCCGTGGCGTAGAGGAAGAAGTCGTACCACTCGACGGTGGTGCCGACCAGGCTCGCCAGGAGGATGGTGCGGGTCCTCGGCGGTGGCCCGTCAGGTCGACGTTCGGCGAGGACCGCAGCCGTACTCATCGCTCGCCCTCCCCCGTCACCGGGCCCCGAGCCCTCACTGGGCCGCGGCGAACGGGACGGTCCGCGACTCCGGGACGGACGCGGCCTCGGCGCCGGGTCGCTTCCAGATGCCACGTCGCTCCAGGATGGGCAGCACACCCTCACCGACCCACCAGGCCTCCTCGATGTGCGGGTGACCGGACAGGATGAACTCCTCGATGCCCAGGGCGTGGTACTCGGCGATCCGGTCGGCGACCTCGCTGTGGTTGCCGACCAACGCGGTTCCGGCGCCACCGCGGACGAGGCCGACGCCGGCCCACAGATTCGGCGCCACTTCCAGGTTCGCCGTCGACCCGCCGTGCAGGGCGCGCATCCGCCGCTGTCCCTCCGACTCGCTGTGGGCGAGGCCGGCCTGCACGCGCTCGATCGCGGCCGGGTCGATCGCCTCGAGCAGCGACTCGGCGTGGGACCAAGCCTGCTCCGAGGTGTCGCGGGTGATCACGTGCAGGCGGATGCCGAAGCGGATGGTGCGCCCGCGCCTGGCGGCGAGGCGGCGGATCCAGTCGATCTTCTCGGCAACCTGCGCGGGGGGCTCGCCCCAGGTCAGGTAGACGTCGGCGTGCTCGGCC
>DASYES010000330.1:0-5899 GCA_036498885.1 Pseudonocardia sp. | reverse complement strand
GCGATCCTCGACGGCGGGGCCATCGACGGGGACTACACGTTCCATCTCGACGGCGCGGCGTACTGGCAGCTGAGCGGTTTCACCGTCCGGGGCGGCCAGAAGGGCGTCATGGCCGACCGTGCGCAGGGCAACCTCATCGAGGGCCTTCTCGTGGAGGGCACCGGCGACGAGGCCATTCACCTGAGGCAGAACAGCACCGACAACGTGGTGCGCGACAACACCGTGCGCCGCACCGGACTGCGCAACGGAAAGTACGGCGAGGGCATCTACATCGGTAGCGCCGAAAGCAACTGGTGCGATCAGACCAACTGTGAGCCGGACCGCAGTGATCGCAACGTGATCGAGGGCAACACCATCTCCGAGACCACGGCGGAGTCGGTGGACATCAAGGAAGGAACCACGGGCGGGACGCTGCGCGGCAACACGTTCTCGGGCACCGGAATGACCGACGCCGACTCCTGGGTGGACGTCAAGGGGAATGGCTGGCACATCACCGGAAACGTCGGCACCGACAGCCCGGAGGACGGGTTCCAGGTACACGAGATTCTCGACGGCTGGGGCCTGGACAACAACTTCGAGAACAACAGCGCCACGGTCAACGCCGAGGGCTACGCGATCAACGTCACCAAGAACAAGGAACGGAACCGAGTCGGCTGCGACAACCGCAGCGTCGACGCCGCCCAGGGTCTGAGCCCCGAAGACTGCGGCTGAGCCGCCACGACCTCTCCAGACCATCCGAATCGAACCGAGAGGAGCCGATGTGTTCGCTCGACGGATCGCCGTCATCGGCACCGGCTACGTAGGACTGACCACCGGCGCTTGTCTGGCCTCGCTGGGCCACCACGTGGTGTGCGCCGACATCGACCCGGACAAGATCGACCGGCTCAAACAGGGTGAGATCGACATCCTCGAGCCCGGGCTGCCGGAGCTCGTCTCCGAGGGGGTCGCCGCGGGCCGCCTCCAGTTCGTCCTCGGCGCCCGCAACGCGATCGTGCGGCCCGAAGAACCCGCCGTCGAGGTGGTGTTCCTCTGCGTCCCGACTCCGATGGGCGATGGGGGCGCCGCTGATCTCCGTGCCGTGGAGACGGTGGCCAACGAGGTGCGCCACCTGCTGCCGAAGGGCTGCGTCGTGGTCAACAAGTCGACGGTGCCGGTCGGCACCGCCGAGGCCACCCGGAAGATGCTGGGCCGCCGTGACGTGTCCGTCGTCAGCAACCCGGAGTTCCTCCGGGAGGGCAGCGCGGTGCACGACTTCCTCCACCCCGACCGGATCGTGGTCGGCAGCGACGCCCAGGACGCCGCGGAGCGCGTGGCCGCCCTGTACTCCAAGCTCGGCGCCCCCACCCAGCTCACTGATGCGGCCAGCGCCGAGATGGTGAAGTACGCCGCGAACTGCTTCCTGGCGATGAAGCTGTCCTACGTCAACGCGCTCGCCGACCTGTGCGAGCGGCTCGGTGCCGACGTCATCGAGGTCACCGAGGGCATGGGATACGACCGGCGCATCGGGCAGACCTTCCTCTCGCCCGGGCCGGGCTGGGGAGGCTCCTGCTTCCCGAAGGACACTCACGCCCTCCTGCAGATCGCCGCGGCCGCGGGGATGGATTTCGAGCTGGTCGGGGCCAGCCTGCGGACCAACGAGACCACCCAGAGGCGCGTGGTCGACAAGGTCCGCGCCGCCGTGGGAGGCCAGCTCGCCGGGAAGCGGGTCGGGCTGCTCGGCCTCACGTTCAAGGCCGGCACCGACGACCTGCGCGACTCACCGTCGCTCGCCGTCGCGAAGCTGCTGCGCGAAGAGGGGGCCGAGCTCTCCGGTTACGACCCGGCCTGCCCGCACGGCGTGCCGGGCGTGACCGAGGGGATCACCGTCGTCGACGACCCGCTGGACGCCTCGAAGGACGCTGCGGCGCTGGTGGTTCTCACCGAGTGGCCGCAGTTCCGGTCGCTGGACTGGAACGCGCTGGGCGGCGTGATCGGGTCTCCCGTGGTGATCGACACCCGCAACCTGCTGGACCCCGACGTGCTCCGCCGGGCCGGCTTCGCGTGGATCGGGCTGGGCCGCAGCTGACGCGCCACCGGTCCGGCGGCCGTGAGCCGCCGGACCGGACGCGGGTCTCAACGGCGGAAGACGACCGTGCGGAGCATCACGAAGTTGACGACTGTGGCGGTGCCCTGGGAGATCACCCAGGCCACGCTGATCCGCAGCGGGATGGCCGGCAGCACGGCGAGCATCAGCGCGTTCACACCGACGGTGAGCGCGAACGTGGTGGCGTAGAGCAGCACGAAGCCCGCAAGCCGGGCTCGCGCCGCGCCCTCGACCTGGAACGTGAAACGCCGGTTGAGGAAGTAGGCGGTGGTGGTGCCGAGGATGAAGCTGATCGCCCTGGCGGCATCCGCCCACGTGCCCAGCGCGAGCAACCCCTGGTAGCTGCCGAAGTCGACCATCGCCGACAGCACGCCGATGGCGACGAACCGGCTCAGCTGCGCAACCAGGCCGAGCTCGGCCGGTGCGGGGCGGGTCGCGGTCACAGGAGCAGCGTATCGGCCGGACCCGTCCGCCCGGTCCCTCCCCCGGACGGGCCGGATGCGCAGATCGCTCCGGCCCGGCACGATCATCGGGTGACCACAGTGACCGATGACGGCACCCCCACCGGGGTGCGTGCCCTCGCCGACGACTACGTCCGGCGCCTCGCCGACCTCGACACGAGGGTCGCGACCTCGCTGGGCACCCACCCCGGCGACGACCGAGTGCCCGACCTCTCCCCCGACGGCCAGCAGGCAATCGACGATCTCGCGAGCACGGTGCTGGCGGCCCTGCCCACGGCCGCGGTGACCGGTGAGGACGACCGGCGTTGCGCCCGACTGCTGAGCGAGCGCCTCGAGGCGCAGCTCGCCGTGGGCGACGCGGGTGAGCACCTGCGGCAGGTGCGCAACATCTTCGGGCCCCACCAGCAGGTCCGGCAGCTGTTCGAACTGATGCCCACGGCCACACCGGACGACTGGGCGGTGGTGGCGCGCCGGATGGCGAAGGTGCCACAGGCGTATGCGGGGTACATCGCGTCGCTCACCGAGGGGGCACGACGGGGCCTGCACGCCGCCCCGCGCCAGGTCGAGACGGCTGTCGGTCAGCTCGACGCGTGGCTGGCAGGCTCCCAGGGTTCCTGGTTCCACGCCTTCGTGGCAGGCGCACCCGAAGGCATCGCGCCGACCGTGCGCAGCGCGCTGGACGAGGCTGCTGGAGCCGCCGCCACCGCCGCCACCGAGCTGCGCGACCACCTCGCCCGCGTATACCTCCCGGCGGCCCAGGGCACGCCGGACGCCGTCGGCGCCGAGCGCTACCGGCTCGGCGCCCGGCTGAGCACGGGGTCGAACCTGGATCTCGCCGAGGCCTACGAGTGGGGCTGGGACGAGTTCCGCCGCCTCGATGAGGAGATGCGCCGCGAGGCGGACACGATCCTGCCGGGCGCCGGGCCGATCGCCGTGATGCGGCACCTCGACGAGAACGGTGAGGCCGTCGACGGTGTGGAGGAGATCCGCGTCTGGCTGCAGAAGATGATGGACACGGCGATGGACGAGCTCGCCGGCACGCACTTCGACATCCCTGCCCCGGTCCGCACCGTCGAGGCCATGATCGCGCCGGCCGGCAGCGCGGCAGCGCCGTACTACACGCGTCCGTCGCTCGACTTCTCCCGGCCCGGCCGCACCTGGCTGCCGACACTGGGAGCGTCCCGGTTCCCGCTGTGGGGCCTGGTCAGCACCTGGTACCACGAGGGCGTTCCCGGCCACCACCTGCAGCTCGCCCAGTGGGCGCATCTCGCCGACCAGCTCTCGACGTTCCAGACCACCATCGGGTCGGTGTCAGGCAACACCGAGGGCTGGGCGCTCTACGCCGAGCGGCTGGCCGACGAGCTCGGCTACCTGACCCTGCCCGGCACACGGCTCGGGTACCTCGACGCGCAGCAGATGCGCGCGATCCGGGTGGTGATCGACATCGGGATGCACCTGCAGCTGGAGGTCCCCGCGAACTCGCCCGTCCACGCGGGCAAGACCTGGACCCCCGAGGTCGCGCGTGAGTTCTTCGGCGCCTTCTGCGGACGGCCCAGTGCGTTCCTGGACAGCGAGATCGTGCGCTACCTCGGCTGGCCGGGCCAGGCGATCAGCTACAAACTCGGCGAGCGCGCCTGGCTCGCCGGGCGCGACGCAGCCAGAGCCGCCCGGGGCGCGGACTTCGACCTCAAGTCCTGGCACGCCGCCGCGCTGTCGCTGGGCAGCCTCGGACTGGACGACCTGACGGACGAGCTCGCCCGGCTCTGACCACTCGGCGGGTCAGAAGTAGTGGCCCGCCAGCCGGTAGCGCCTGCGCACCGTCACGGAGCCCATCCCGGCCCGGCCGTGCACCACGAAGTGGGGCACGCCGGGCCGCCGGATGGACGGGACGCTGCTCTTGACCGTGCCCATCGTGGCCACGACGCGATCGATGTCGGCGGTGGCCTCGTCGGGAACGAGGAGCCGCGCAGAACCCGCACCGAGATCCACCTCGATGTCGATCACCGGGTGGCGCAGCGTGGTGTCGCAGAAGTCGAGGACGACCGAGCCCATCGCGCTCTGCAGGCGCAACCGGGCCGGCACGTCCCAGGCGCCCCGCCGCTTGATGGTGGACGCTCCGGTTCGCAGCACCACGGGAGGCGCGTCGGGCGCCTCGAGGGGCCGGGACGCGGCGACGGCGGCCTGGTGGGCTCCTGGTAGATCGGCCAGGGGCGGGCGGAGATCCGCCTCGTACCTGGCCGCGTACACCACCGTGAGTCGCTCCTCCAGCTCCGAGACGGTGATCCGGCCTTCAGCGAGTGCCTGGTGGAGCTGGGCGGCCGCGCGCTCCCGGTCGGCGTCGGAGATCCTGAGTCCCGGCGGGTCCGGCGGCGTGCTCACCACGCCAGGATAGTGCTGACACGGCGACGGGTACCGATTACTCCCGGTGCGCGGATGCCGCTCGGCCGCCCGAGGGGGGCCGCGCCCTCCGCGGGGTGGAGCGGCGGTCGCGATCTCTACGGGGAGTAGCCTGACGCGGATGTCCGGAACGGCGAGTCTCCGCGGCTGGGGACGCACCGCGCCCACGATGGCGCAGGTGCTGACACCCAGGTCCATCGACGACGTGAGCGCTGCGGTCACGGCGGCGGGCCCGCGCGGGATCATCGCCCGCGGCCTCGGGCGATCCTACGGTGACCCCGCCCAGAACGCCGGCGGCGTCGTGCTCGACATGACCGGTCTCGCCACCATCCACTCGATCGACGCCGGCAGCGGAATCGTCGACCTCGACGCCGGGGTCAGCCTCGACGCCCTGATGCGCACAGCGCTCCCGCACGGCCTGTGGGTCCCGGTGCTCCCCGGCACCCGGCAGGTCACGATCGGCGGGGCGATCAGCGCCGACGTCCACGGCAAGAACCACCACACCAAGGGCAGCTTCGGCAACCACGTCCTGTCGCTCGACCTGATCACCGGCGACGGGTCACTCCGCACGCTCACGCCGGACGGCCCGGAGGCCGAGCTGTTCTGGGCCACCGTCGGCGGCATGGGCCTCACCGGCGTGGTCGTGCGCGCCAGGGTGCAGCTACACCGCACGGAGTCGGCGTACTTCGTGGTCGACACCGACCGCACCGCCGACCTCGACGAGCTGATGGCGCTGCTCACCGACGGCTCGGACGACACCTACGGCTACTCCGCCGCCTGGTTCGACACCACCACCACGGGCGCCCAGCTGGGCCGGGCGGTGCTCACCCGCGGCTCGCTCGCCACCGTCGACCAGCTG
Organism: Pseudonocardia sp.; assembly: GCA_036498885.1. Taxonomy (GTDB): domain Bacteria; phylum Actinomycetota; class Actinomycetes; order Mycobacteriales; family Pseudonocardiaceae; genus Pseudonocardia. The sequence continues at coordinate 99 of DASYES010000330.1, read as the reverse complement.
CCGGCGAAGCTGCGCCACGACCCCCTGAAGTTCGACGCGCCGCAGCTGCTGTCGTTCCCGGACGTCTTCCCCAACGGCCTTGCCAACCGCTTCACGCTG
>DASYES010000329.1:0-6829 GCA_036498885.1 Pseudonocardia sp. | reverse complement strand
CTGGTGGCCAACGGTTTCGGCCGCGACGCGCTGCAACCGCAGTACCCGCTGGTGTTCCACGTCGCACCCGGGCCCTCGGTGTGGGCGGCCCCGATCATCGCGGAGGCCCGCAATCACTTCAGCTTCAGCAACGTCACGATCGTGGCCACCAGCGACCAGAGCGGCTCGGACATCGCCGACGTGAACGAGATCCGGTTCACGCAGGCGGGGCTCCCGGCGAGCCGGGAAAGCTACCAGCGCGGCACACAGGACTTCGCGCCGATCGTCTCGCGGATCCTCGGCCACGACCCCGACCTCGTCGACCTGGCGTCCACCCCCGCAGCCGACGCCGGCACGATGGTCAAACAGCTGCGGCAGGCCGGCTACACGGGCACCTTCTGCCGGTTGGGCGGCGAGAGCACGGCCGAGATCGCCCGGGTCGCGGGCGGCAACGACGTGCTCGGCAACTTCTTCTACTACTCGATGGTCGATCTCAGCGACCCGGGAATGCAGCAACTGTCGGTCGAGTACGAGCAGATCGCCGGCCGCCCGGCCACCTCGCTGACGCTGGGCTGGTTGCCGGCGGCACGCGCACTGCTGCGGGCGATCTCCGCCGCCGGCAGCACCACCGACACGCAGGCGGTGGCCGCGCGGCTGCGCCAGGACCCGCTGGAGGACCCCGACCTGGGCCGCGGTGTGTGGACGGGACAACAGGAGTTCGGGGTCGATCAGGAGATGTCCTTCCCCTTCTACATGGGCTACATCCGCGACGGTCAGCCGCAGCCCCTGGTGCGTCTGGAGGCGACGCAGCCGTGAACGACGTCCTGCAGGCCGTGTTCGGAGGGCTGACGCTCGGCGCCCAGTACGCCCTCATGGCGCTCGGCTTCTCGATGATCTTCGGGATTCTCCGCGTGATCAACTTCGCGCACGGCGCCTTCTACACCCTCGGTGGCTACATCGGCTACTACGTCTCCACCGAGATGGGGATGCCCTTCATCGTCGGGCTGGTCGTCGCCGCTTCGGTCACCGCCCTGCTCGGGTACGTCTTCGAGATCACGGTCATCGAGCACCGCATCGACGACCACCTGGCGACCATCGTGCTGACCCTCGGGCTCGGCCTGATGATCACGGCGGCAGTGCTGATCCTCTTCGGTCCGCAGGCCGTGGCCTACAGCTTCCCGCTGGACGGCACGCTGCGGTTCGGCGGCGCAGCGGTGCCCTACGGCCGCCTGGTCGTGATCGGGGTCGCCGTCGTGGCCGTGCTGCTCATCCACCTGTTCCTCTACCGCACGCAGACCGGGCGCGGGCTGCGCGCGATGGCCGACGACCGCCACACCGCGATGACGCAGGGGATGCGGCCGAAGATCCTCTTCCCGCTGGCGTTCGGCATCGCCACCGGGATCGCCGGGCTCACCGGCGCCCTCGTGACGCCGCTGTTCTCACTGGCGCCCTCCATCGGCGACCAGGTCCTCATGATCTCGTTCCTCGCAGTGATCCTCGGCGGCCTCGGCAGCCTGTCCGGCGCGGTCCTCGCCTCGTTGCTGATCGGCATGGTCGAGTCGTTCGCCGGAATCTACATCGGCGGCTCGGTCGCGCCGCTCCTGCTCTTCTGCCTCGTTCTGGTGCTCCTGGTGGTCCGGCCGACCGGGCTGCTGGGCCGGGAGGTGAAGCATGTCTAGCGCCGAACCGACCACGCGGCCGCGACGGCTCGGGCGGCTCGCCGGCGCCGAGATCGTGGCACTGGCCCTGCTGCTGCTGGCGTTCACGCTGCCGAAGATCACCGCCGACCCGTTCCTGCTGTTCTTCACTCCGACCGTGATCGTCGCGGTGCTGGCGACCCTGCACGTGTGGATCCTCCTGCGCGTCGACCTGCTCTCGTTCGCCTCGCCGTCGTTCATGGCCATCGGCGGGTACTGCGCGGCGCTGACCGCGACCCACCTGACCGACAACGCGATCGTGCTGGTGGTGCTCTGCTTCGCGATCCCGGCCGTGGTCGCCCTGCCGATCGGGGCTCTGGTGCTGCGGCTGCGCGGCACCTACTTCGCACTGGTCACGTTCGTGCTCGCGCAGGTGACGGTGCTGGTCATCCAGATGAGCCCCGACTGGCTCGGCGGCAACAGCGGCATCTCCGGTTTCCCGGCCGCACAGCTCGACGCAGAGACGTTCGGGGCACGCGGGCCGTTGCTGCGCTACTCCGTGATCATCGGCATCGTCGGTGTGCTCGTCGTCGCCGCCGTGACCATCCGATGGCGCAGGCACTTCGCCGGCATCAAGGAGAACGAGCCGCTCGCCGCCAGTTTCGGGCTGCTGCCGTGGTGGCACAAGACGCTGGCCTTCGTCGCAGGCGCCGGGGTGGCAGGGCTTGCCGGGCTGGTGCTGGTGAACCAGATCGGCAACGCGCACCCGGAGTCGTTCGGCCCGTTCAGCGCGGTCAACCACGTGGCCGGGGCGGTGGTCGGCGGAGCGGGGTCGATCCTCGGCCCGATCGTCGGTGCGACCGTGCTCGCCTGGCTCACACACACCTTCGCCGAGAACGCCCAGTACGCGCAGCTGCTGCTCGGCGGTGTGATGGTGCTCGTGGTGCTCTTCGCCCGCGACGGCCTCACCGGGCTGGTCGCGTCGGCCGCGCGCCTGCTCACCCCGGTGCGGTCGCCCGAGCGCCCGATGGCGACACCGCCACCTGCGGCGGTTCCCGCCGAGCAGCCGACGCCGGCGGGCGCGCACCCGGACCGGCCGGCGGTGCTGGACGTGGCGGGAATCACGAAGAGCTTCGGTGGGGTCGCGGCCGTCTCAGGGATCAGTCTCGGCGTGGCGCCCGGCGAGGTGCTGGGCGTGATCGGCCCGAACGGCGCCGGCAAGACCACGCTCGTGAGCATGCTGGCCGGACAGCTCACACCCACCGCGGGCACCGTGCGCCTCGCCGGCCACCGCGTCACCGGGATGTCGTCGGGCCGGCTCGCCCGCCAGGGCATCGCACGCAGCTACCAGCACGTCTCGGTCTTCGCGACAGTGACGGTGCGGGAGAACCTGGCCCGCGCGCGGGCGTACTCGTCGCGCTGGGTGGACGCCGCCGACCTCGACCGCCTCCTGGCCCGGATGGGGCTCGCCGAACGGCTCGATGACAGGGCGGGCGACCTGCCTTACGGGATACAGAAGACCCTCGGGCTGGTGATGGCACTGGCGATCGAACCTCGCGTCCTGCTGCTCGACGAACCCGCAGCTGGGCTGGAGAGCTCCGAGCGGCGCCGGGTGGACGAGATCGTGGCGTGGGCAGTGGCGCGCAACTGCGCGGTGCTCCTGGTGGAGCACGACATGGACCTGGTGCGCCGCATCTGCGACCGCGTGCTCGTGATGGACACCGGACGGTCCCTCGCCGCGGGCGTCCCGGACGAGGTGCTCGCCGACCCGGCGGTGATCAGCGCCTACCTCGGCACCGACGAGCCCGAGGTCGTCCGGTGACCGCGCTGCTGGAACTGGACAACGTCGACGTCCGCTACGGCGGGGTGCACGCCGTGCGGGGGCTCTCGCTCAGCGTGGAGCCGGACGAGACGGTCGTGCTCATCGGCGCCAACGGTGCGGGCAAGTCGAGCGTGCTGCACACCGTGATCGGCACGGTCCGCGCCGCCTCCGGCGCCGTGATCTACCGCGGACGCGACATCACCCGCTCCTCGACCAACCACCGGGCATGCAACGGGATCCGCCTGTCCCCCGAGGGCCGGCGGGTCTTCGCGAGCCTCAGCGTGGAGGACAACGTGTACAGCGGCTGCTACGGCACGGCGCGCGCTACGCGACGAGCGACGCTCGACTGGCTCTTCGACACGTTCCCGCTGCTGCGGGAGCGGCGGCACCAGCCGGCGGGAACGCTCAGCGGCGGCCAGCAGCAGATCGTCGCGCTCGCCAGGGCGCTGGCCGCCGCGCCTGACCTGCTGCTGCTCGACGAGCCGTTTCTGGGCCTGTCCCCGATCGCGATCCGGGACACCAGCGCGGCGATCCGCGACGTGCAACGGCGCGGCACGGCGATCCTGCTGTCCGAGCAGATGGCCCGCCCGGCGCTCGCGCTCGCCGACCGGGGATACGTGCTGCGCACGGGAGCGCTGCGGCGCAGCGGGCCGGTAGCGGAGATCCGCGGTCTCGCGCTGGCGGAGGACTACCTGTGACAGACGAAGGAGCGATGTGGATTTCGAACTGACCGACGACCAGCGGGCGATCCGGGACGCCGTCGCCGAGCTCTGCTCGCGCTTCCCCGCCGCGTACTGGAGGGAGCGGGACGCGAGGCTCGAGTACCCCGTCGAGTTCGTCGACGCGCTCGGCAAGGCCGGATGGCTCTCCGTGCTGATCCCCGAGGAGTACGGAGGAGGCGGTGGCACCGTCGCAGACGCGGCGCTCATCCTGGAAACGATCAACCGGTCCGGTGGCACCGGTGTGCCGGCGCACGCGCAGATGTACACGATGGGCACGGTGCTGCGGCACGGCAGCGACGAGCAGAAGCAGCGACTGCTGCCGGAGATCGCGGCCAACTCCCTGCGGCTGCAGGCCTTCGGCGTCACCGAGCCCGACGCCGGCTCCGACACCACCCGCATCCGGACGTTCGCCGCTCGCGATGGCGACCACTACGTGGTGAACGGCGCGAAGATCTGGACCTCGCGCTTCCAGCACTCGGACTACATGCTCCTGCTCACGCGCACCACCCGCTACGAGGATGTCGAGAAGAAGACCGACGGCCTGTCCGTGCTGCTGGTGGACCTGCGCGAGGCCGGTGACGCCATCTCGGTGCGGCCGATCCGGACGATGACCTCGCACGAGACCAACGAGGTCCGCATCGAGAATCTGCGCGTGCCGGTGCAGAACCGGATCGGCGAGGAGGGCAAGGGGTTCCGCTACATCCTCTCCGGACTCAACGTCGAGCGGATCCTGGTCGCCTCCGAGGTGCTCGGGGACGGGTTCTGGTTCATCGACCGCGCCACGGAGTATGCCCGCGAGCGGGTGGTGTTCGGCCGCCCCATCGGCCAGAACCAGGGCGTGCAGTTCCCGCTCGCGAAGGCCTACGCCGATCTCGAGGCGGCAAGCCTCATGCGGTGGAAAGCGGCGGCGAAGTTCGACGCCGGGGAGCAGCCCGGATTCGAGGCGAACGCGGCGAAGCTACTGGCCTCCACCGCGAACTGGGCGGCGGCCAACGCGGCCATGGACGCCTTCGGCGGCTACGGACTCGCTGAGGAATTCGACATCGAGCGCAAGTTCCGCGAGGCCCGCCTGCCGATGGTGGCCCCGGTGAACAACAACCTGATCCTCGCCTACATCGGCCACCAGGTTCTCCGTCTGCCGAAGTCGTACTGAGCCTCGAGAGGAAGACAGCATGGATCTCGGCCTGACGAACAACGTCGTCGTCGTCACGGGGGGCAGCAGCGGCATCGGACTGGAGACCGCGCGGCACTTCGCGTCCGAGGGCGCCCGGGTGGTGATCGCGGCCCGCCGTGAGGAGCAGCTGGCCAAGGCGGCGGCCTCGATCGCCGAGTCGACGGGCGCGTCGGTCGACACGCTCAGCACCGACGTCACGAAGCTCGCCGACCTCGACCGGCTCGTCGCCTACGTGACGACGACCCACGGCCGGATCGACGTGCTGGTCAACAACGCCGGCAACGGCACCTACAAGCCGTTCCTCGAGGTCACCGACGAGGAGCTGGTGCAGGGCATGGAGATCAATTTCTTCGCCCAGTTCCGGCTCACCCAGCGGTTCGCGCCGATGATGATCGAGCAGGGCGGCGGCGTGGTGGTCAACGTGACCGGTGAAACGGCGATCCGGGTCACCCAGCCGCCGTTCCGCTCGTCGTGCACCGGTCCGGCGAAGGCGGCGGAGAACCGGTTGAGCAAGATCCTCGCCACCGAGCTGGGCGAGCACGGCATCCGCGTGGTCGCCGTGGTGCCCGGGTTCGTCAACACCGAGGAGCGCTTCGCCCGCTGGGGCGAGGGACTCGGCGGCGGGCTCGACGCAGAGAACGACAGAGCGGCCGCTACCGAGCGCAGGCGGGAGTGGGGCCGCGGCATCGCGCGTCCCGGTCACGAGTGGGGCACGCCACAGGAGCTGGCCGACCTCATCGTCTTCGCCGCCTCGAAGCGAGCCACGTTCGTCAACGGCGCCGTGCTCGTCGCCGACGGAGGGGACGACAAGTCATGAGTGCGAAGCTGAAGATCCACGCCCTGCCGGCCGGTGTGCTGCGCGGATTCCCCGCGGCCGCATTGCAGTACCAGCGCGGCTGGGGAGAGTTCCACGACGTCCCACAGATGATGTTCGTGATCACCGGCGGCGACCACCCGATCATCGTGGACTCCGGCACCCCGGAACCGGATCTTGTACGGGAGCACCACGGGTACGACTTCCATCGCTCGCCCGACGAGGATCCGCTTCGGACGCTCCGGGGTATCGGCGTGGATCCCGAGGACGTGCGGACGATCATCCACACGCACCTGCACTGGGACCACTGCGGCAACAACCACCTGTTCCCCAACGCGAAGTACGTGGTGCAGAAGGCGGAGCTGCTCTACGCCGTCGACCCGGCCGCCCCCACCCGCACCGCCTTCGAGAACACCGACCGGATCAGCCCGCCGTGGGCGCCGATGCTCAACCGCTTCTCGACGGTGACGGGGGACGTCGAGATCGCGCCCGGAGTCGAGGTCGTGGCGCTGCCAGGGCACACGCCCGGCTCGCAGGGCGTGCTCGTGACCAGCGGCGGCGAGCGGTACCTGCTCGCCGGCGACACCTGCGACACCAGGGCGAACTGGGAGGGTGACGACCGGCTCGCACACATCCCGTCCGGGTCGTTCACCAATCTCCTGGACTACATGGAGTCCTTCG
>DASYES010000328.1:0-1685 GCA_036498885.1 Pseudonocardia sp. | reverse complement strand
GCCGGTCGATGTAGCCGCGCAGCAGCAGGCCGGACTCCAGTTCGGTCTCGACCAGAAGCTCCCGCGCCTCGGGCTCCAGCCGGCGAGGGTCCTCGAGCTGGAAGTACGCCTCCAACAGCGGGCCGGCGGACTCCAGCCACGGTGTCAGCTCCGGATCCTCCGGGCCGTCGAACAGTTGCCCCACCAGCTCCGGCTCCTGTGCACACAGCTGCTCCCACGCCGTCGCCACGAGCTCGCATGCGGCGTCGAGGGACCGCTGCGCGGCAGGCAGGTCGTAGAGCCGCTCCAGCACGGCGTGCACGACCGTGCCGCGGACCTGGGCCCTGGTGGGCCGCTCGGGCAGCCGGTCGATCGCACGGAACCGGTAGAGCAGAGGACACTGCTTGAAATCGCCCGCCCGCGACGGTGACAACGCCGGCCGGCGGCGCGGCCGGCCCGCAGCGGAGTCGGTGGTGGAGTCGGTGGCGGCGGGCGTGGCTTCGGGGATCGGCTCGTGCGTGATCGCCACGGGATCCGGGGTGGCGGGATCGGCGGTGGCCGTGCCGAGCCCGTGGCCTGCGCCGTGTGTGTCCGTCACGCTCCGCAGGTTAGGCGACACCACCGACACTTCCGGGCGGCGCCGGGACGCCCGGGAGCAGGGCCGTCGTGTACAGCGGGTTGCCGCGACGTCGGGTATCCGCTGCCCGGATCACGAACGGGAATCGGTCCGGCCGGGCGCTGCGACCCACCTCGTCCCCACCCTTTAGCGTTGTGTCTCGTGTCCAGACCGCTGCCACCGCTCTCCGATGAGGCGCCCGCTCTCGCCACGCGGGGCGGCCCGTTCCGTCCCGGCGACCGCGTGCAGCTGACCGACCCGAAGGGACGGCACTACACGCTCACCCTGGAGACCGGGGGGCAGTACCACACCCACCGCGGCGGCCTCGCCCACGACGACCTGATCGGCAAGCCGGAAGGGAGCGTGGTCATCTCGCGGGTGGGCACCCCCTACCTCGCGCTGCGGCCGCGGCTGGCCGACTACGTGCTCTCGATGCCGCGCGGGGCGCAGGTGATCTACCCGAAGGACGCCGCTCAGATCCTCATGTGGGGCGACATCTTCCCGGGCGCCCGCGTGCTGGAGGCGGGAGCGGGTTCCGGGGCGCTCACGTGCTCGCTCCTGCAGGCCGTCGGGCCCGAGGGCGGGGTCATTTCCTATGAGATCCGGGCCGACCACGCCGAACACGCCGAACGGAACGTTCGCCAGTTCTTCGGGTGTTCGCCACCCAACTGGTCCTTGAAGGTCGCTGATCTTCATACTCATGACGGTGAAGCCGAACCGGTCGATCGTGCCGTTCTGGACATGTTGGCCCCCTGGGAACACCTGGACACAGTGGCGAAAGCACTGATTCCGGGTGGTGTTCTGGTGGGTTACGTGGCCACCACGACGCAGCTCTCGCGGCTCGTGGAGGACCTGCGCGAGCAGCAGTGCTGGACCGAGCCCCAGGCATGGGAATGCCTGGTCAGGCCCTGGCACGTGGTGGGTCTGGCGGTGCGTCCCGACCACCGTATGCAGGGTCACACCGCGTTCCTGGTGTCGGCCCGCCGGCTCGCCGAGGGGGTGGTCCCGCCTCGGCCTCAGCGCAGGCCGACCAGTCGGTGAGGCCAGCCGGACGAACTTCCGCTCGTGCCTCGGACGGACCAGGAGGGGT
>DASYES010000327.1:0-3790 GCA_036498885.1 Pseudonocardia sp. | reverse complement strand
GCCTCATGGTTCCTCCACGGACGACGCTACGGCAGCACGGCACGGCGAGCCGGTGCCCGGGGGCGTGCATCCATCGAAGGGATGACCGCAGGTCGTCACGATCTGGTGGGCCGCGCGCGCGGTCCGGGAGAGTGCCCGATCCGGCGAGGACCTCGACGCCACCGACGAGACCACGTCGGAGAAGGTATCCCGGTGACCGCACGCATCTCCCACCTGTCGTTCGACGCGCTCGACGCCAACGCGCAGTCGGTGTTCTGGGCTGCGGTTCTCGGATTCGCCGAGGACCCGGACGACCCGAACGAGCCGGGTCACGAGGAGTGCATGATCTTCTCGCCGGACGGCGACCAGCGCGTCCTGTTCATCGAGGTGCCCGACGCCAAGCAGATCAAGAACCGGCTGCATCTGGACCTGGAGCCCGCCGAGGGCAGCCGCGACGCCGAGCTCACGCGGCTCCTCGGTCTCGGGGCGACCGAGGTGGCCGACCGCCGCCGCGGCGACGGGTCGGGCTGGGTCGTGCTCGCCGACCCCGAGGGCAACGAGTTCTGCATCCTGCGCAACGCGGCCGAACGCCTCGGATCCCCTCCCACAGGTGCCTGACCTGCGCGAACCTACCGTCCGCCGGTGGGATTCGTGGTGATCACTCCAGATCCGCCCGCTGCTAAAGTCGAGGCAAGCCTCCGCTGGGGCTCTGCGGCGGGGAGGATCTCATGACGGAGAAGTCGGCCACGGGCCTCGAACTCCCGGTGCGGCGGCCGCAGCGCGCCGACGCGCGGCGCAACTTCGACGCCCTGCTCGATGCCGCCCGTGAGGCGTTCGCCCGCAACGGCATCGGGGCGTCCCTGGAGGACATCGCCCAGGCGGCCGGCGTGGGCATCGGCACCCTGTACCGCAACTTCCCCACGCGCCAGGCCCTCTTCGACAGCGTCTTCGTCGGCGAGGTGGACGAGCTCTGCCGCTCCGCCGACGAGGTCGCGAGCCTCCCCCCGTGGGAGGCCTTCGCGACCTGGCTGCGCCGCTTCGTCGACTACATCGCCACCAAGCGTGCGATCCACGAGGCCCTCAACCAGGACTCCGAGATGTTCCGCTCCTGCCGAGCCGCCCTCGTCGTGGCCGGGGAACCGCTGTTCGTCCGGGCCCAGAAGGCGGCGGCGGTGCGGTCCGACGCCGGGTTCGACGACGTGCTGCGGATGATCAGTGGCATCGCGTCGGCAGCGTTCGTCGACGAGGGGCAGCGCGAGAGGGTGCTGGGAATCGCCCTGGACGGCGTGCGGGCCCATCCCCGTACCGCGGCGACCGCCGCTGTGACGTCGAGCCGTGATCTTGTTAGCGGAGGACGGCCTCCGTTACTGTCGAGGTGAACCTCCGCCACTGTGGCCGGGCGCTGATCAGGCCGATGGACGGATGCTCCCCGCACCCGCACTCCCCTCGGCGGCCGAGGGCCGGCAGGCCTTTCGCCGCACATCGTGGTGCCCGTGGGGGCGCGGCAGGAAGGAGAACGTCATGCTGGTGAGACGTGGCCGGATCACCGGCACACCGGGGGAACGAGCCGGCAATGGCTGAGTCGACGCCGTCGCGCACGATCTCGGTGAACGGACGGCAGCACGAGGTTCACACCGAGGACGACACGGCGCTTCTGTACGTGCTGCGCAACCACCTCGGGCTGAAGGGCACCAGGTTCGGCTGCGGCCTGAGCCTCTGCGGCGCCTGTTTCGTGCTCGTCGACGGGAACCCGGCCTACTCGTGTGACACGCCGGTGTGGGCGGTGGAGGACAAGGAGGTCACCACCGTCGAAGGGCTGGGCACGCCGGAGGAACCGCATCCCGTGGCACAAGCCATGATCGAAGGCCAGGCAGCGCAGTGCGGCTACTGCATGTCCGGGCTCGTGGTCTCCGCCGCCGCCCTCCTCACCGAGAACGACGACCCGTCCGAGGACGAGGTACGCGCCGCCCTCGACCGCAACCTGTGCCGGTGCGGCGCCCACAACCGCGTTGTCCGGGCCGTGCTCGCGGCGGCCGCGCAGATCCGGGCGAGCCGGGAGACCGTCCGATGACCGCAGTACCCGAGACCGCGCCGGTCCTGTCGCCCTCCCTCACGACCAACCCCCTGCTCCGCGACTGGCTGCGCGTCCTGCCTGCCGGGGTGGTGGAAGTGCGTTCCGGGAAGGTCGAGCTCGGCCAGGGTGTGCTCACCGCCCTCACCCAGGTGGCCGCCGAGGAGCTGGACGTCGACGTCGCCCGCGTGCGCATGACCGCGGCCGCCACCGACACCAGTCCCGACGAGGGCTACACGGCCGGAAGCCTGTCCGTGCAGACCTCGGGCGCCGCGATCCGCACGGTCTGCGCGGAGGCGAGGGCCGTCTACCTGGCCGCGGCCGCCGACAAGCTGGCCGTACCCATGGAGGCGCTGACCGTCCGCGATGGTGAATTCGTCGCGGACGACGGGAGATACACGAGCTACTGGGAGCTTGCGGACGACACGCTGCTCGACCGCGCCGCCACCGGCCGGGTGCCGGTCAAGTCACCGTCGTCCTACCGGGTGGTCGGCACCGATCTGCCGCGGACGGACCTGCCGGACAAGCTCACCGGGCAGCCGCGGTTCGTCCACGACCTCGCACCGGAGGGCTTGCGCTACGGCCGCATCGTCCGGCCGCCGTCGCGTGGCGCCACGCTGGCCGCACTCGACACCGCAGCGACCCTGGCGATGCCCGGCGTCGTGACGGTCGTGCGTGACGGCGACTTCCTCGGGGTCGTGGCGGAGCGGGAGGAGGTGGCGTTGCGCGCTGCCGACCGCCTCCGCGCGGACGCCACCTGGCAGGAGCGCCCGACGCTGCCCGACGAGGACGACCTCCCGAACTTCCTGACCTCCGCACCCGCCGAGACCGCGGTGCTCGCCGAGAAGGACGAGCGGCTCCCGGCCGCGGCCGTCGCGAGTTCGATGAAGGCCTCCTATCACCGGCCCTACATCTCGCACGGGTCCATCGGTCCCTCCAGCGCCACCGCGCTCGTCACGGACCGGAACGGCGTGCGGCTCGAGGTGTGGACCCACAGTCAAGGCATCTTCGTGCTGCGCCGAGTGCTGGCGCGTGCACTCGAACTCGGCGAGGACCAGGTCACCGTCCGGCATACCGCAGGGGCCGGCTGCTACGGCCACAACGGAGCCGACGACGCCGCCATGGACGCGGCCCTGCTCGCCCTGGCGGTTCCGAACAGCCCGGTGCAGGTGGTGTGGTCACGGCAGGACGAACTCATCTGGGCCCCCTTCGGCCCGGGCGCGGTCGTCCGCATGGCCGCGGACGTCGACGCCGACGGCGGGGTGCTCTCCTGGCGTCACGAGATCTGGGGCAACGGCCACATCGCCCGGCCCGGCTACACCGAAACCATCGCACTGCTGGCGGCGAGCCACCGCAGCGGCGGTGGCGAGATCAGAACCGCACCGGAGCCACCGTGGCAACGCGGCGGGGCCGCCGGGCGCAATGCGGTGCCGGGCTACGACTTCCCGGCCTATCAGGTGGTCAACCACCACCTGACGACCATGCCGCTGCGGACATCCTCGCTGCGCTCGCTCGGTGCCTTCCTCAACGTGTTCGCCGCCGAGTCGTTCATGGACGAGCTCGCGGAGGCAGCCGGGCGCGATCCCGTCGAGTTCCGGCTCGCCCACCTGAGCGATCCGCGGGCCCGTGCGGTGGTGGAGGCAGCAGCCCGGCGTGCGGGCTGGGGACAGTGGGCCCCCTCCGAGACGATCGGGCACGGCATCGGCTACGCCCGCTACAAGGGCACCAGCGCCTATTGCG
>DASYES010000326.1:0-5622 GCA_036498885.1 Pseudonocardia sp. | reverse complement strand
GAACATGATCGGCACCATGTGCGACGCGGTGACCCGATGCCGTTCCACGAGCTCGAGGAACGACTGCGGCGTCCACTTGTCCATCAACACCAGCGTGTGGCCGAGGTGCAGCGCGAGACTTCCGTACGCGTTCGGGGCGGCGTGGTAGAGCGGCGCCACCACCAGATGCACGCCCGACCCTGCGGTGCGCCCGAGCATCCGGGGAAACGTCGGCACCCGGGCGGCGAGGCTCTGCTCGGGGGTGACGTCGGGGCGCGGTTTGCGCACCCCTTTGGGGCGGCCGGTCGTGCCGGACGTGTAGAGCATGACCGAGCCCTGCCGCCGGCGTTCGGGAGCGGTGGCGGGCATGCCCTCGACGAGCTCGTCGAGGCTGCGGAAGCCGGGAAAGGACGGCACCCCGAAGCGGTGTTCGGGCGCGAGGCAAGCCTCGTCGGCCGCGGCCGTGGCCGCCTCGCCCAGCCGCGGTCCCGTGATGAGCAGCTTCGCCTCGCTGTCGGTCAGGATGTAGGCGAGCTCCGGTGCGGTCAGGTGCCAGTTGAGCGCGGTGAGGTAGAGCCCGGTCTGCCCCGCGGCGAGCTGCAGCGCGAGGAACGCCCGGTGGTTGGGCAGCGCGATCGCCACGGTGTCGCCCTCGGCGAGCCCCTGCGCCCGCAGCCCGTGCGAGATGCGGTTGGCCAGGTCCCGCAGCTGCCCGAACGTGGTGCGTGACCCGTCGACGTCGACCACCGCCAGGCGCTCGGGATCGGCGTCCGCGATCTCCCAGAACCCGAGCGCCCCGTCCACCCGGTAGGCCTCGATCAGCTCCGCCGCATCCTGCTGCATGCTCGCAGCTCCCCCTCCTCCGATCGGTTCACCCGCGCCCGGGCGCGCTCCCTTGTCCGGGCATTGCCTGCGCGCTCGCGAGCTGCTCGCGCAACCGGAACTTCTGCACCTTGCCGCCGGCGTTGCGGGGTAGCGCGTCGATGATCACGACGGAGGTGGGCTTCTTGTACGAGGCGAGCCGGATGCGGCAGTGCTCGATGATCTCCTGCTCGCCCGGTGGGTCGGCCGGGTCAACGGCCACGATGACGGCGCACGGTGTCTGCACCCACACCGGGTGCGGGATGCCCACCACCGCCACCTCGGCGACCTTGGGGTGGGAGTCGATCGCGTGCTCGACCTCGGCGCAGTAGATGTTCTCCCCACCGGAGATGATCATGTCCTTCTTGCGGTCGACGACGTAGATGTAACCCTCGTCGTCCATCCGGCACAGGTCACCGGAGTGGAACCACCCACCGGCGAACGCGGCTGCGGTCTCCTCCGGCTTGTTCCAGTAGCCGAGCATCATCGTCGGGCCGCGGTAGACCACCTCGCCGACCTCGCCGACGGGGACGTCACGCATCTCCTCGTCGACGATGCGAACCTCGATGCTCGGCAGCGGGGTGCCCACCGAGCCCATCTTCCGCACCGCGTCCTCGCTGCGGAGCAGTGTTGTGGTGGGGCTCATTTCGGTCTGCCCGAAGGCGCAGTAGGCCGGTGCGTCCGGGAAGGTGTCCTGCAGCGCCTGCAGCACCGACGGGGGCGCCGGCGAGGCGCCCCAGACGAGGTTGCGCAGCGCCAGCCGCCGGTCCTTGACCCCGGGCACCGCACAGATGGCCTGCCACTGGCTGGGTACGAAGAAGCAGTTCGTGATCTGCTCGCGTTCCAGCACGTCGACGACGCTCACCGGGTCGAAGTTCGCCGCGTTGTGGATCACCACGCGCCCGCCGTCGATGAGGCCGCGGATGGACGTGCTCAGCCCGGCGATGTGGAACATCGGCACGCCCAGCAGCGACACGTCCACGCCCGTGCGCAACCCACCGGAGACCGCAAGACCCGTGAACGCCGCCATCACCAGGTTCAGATGGCTGAGAACCGCGCCCTTCGGCCTCCCGGTGGTGCCCGAGGTGTACATGATGAATGCGGGCTCGTTCTCGGCCACGTCGATGCCGGGTGGCGTGGTGGATGCGGACGCCAGAGCGGCTTCGTAGGACTCCGCGTGGGGCCCCGCGTCAGCCTCTCCCCCGCCCGTCGCCAGCACCGTGCGCAGCTCGTCGATGCCCGTCATGGCCTTCGCCGCCGCGCCTGCGAGCTGCTCGTCCACCAGCATCGCGGCCGCGCCGCAGTCGCCGAGGATGTAGGCGATCTCGTCGGGCACCAGCCGGAAGTTCAGCGGCACGGCCATTGCGCCGAGCCGGCAGGCGGCCAGGTAGCCCTCCACGACCTCGATCCGGTTGTGCATCAGGATCGCGACCCGGCTCCCCCGCTCGACCCCGCGCTCGCGCAGCGCGTTGGCGAGCCGGGTGACTCGCTCGTCCAGCTCCGGGAACGTGACCGAGCGCGCCCCGTGCTGGAACGCCACGCGGTCCGGGAACTTCCGGGCGCACCGGGCGAGCTGCTCCCCGTAGGACATCCGGCGAGCGGCGGACACGACCTCGACGTCGTGGGCCGGCATGCGCTCCTCCTTATCGCTCCACTCGACGATGAATGGCTGATCGGGCTGCGCAGGCCGGTGGCCTGCCGCTCGCAGGGAGGCCGGCAGACACGGAGTCCTGCTCGGACCGGTTCACCGGAACTGATCGATCGTTAAGTCCAGCCGATCGCATCACGGCCACCCAGTGCTGTCAAGGAGCCGTGACGGCCCGGCCGACGGCCGAGAGGTGCCGGGTCACGGCGTCTCCCGGTGGCATGACGTACATCAGCACGGGAGTGGTCACGCCGGCGTCGACGTACCGCTGGACCCCGGCCCGGATGTCCGCGGGACTGCCGTGGAGGAACAGCTCGTCCACCAGCGCGTCCGGCACCGCCTCCACCGCGGCCGCGCGGTCACCCCGAGCCCACGCCTGCCACATCGGCTCGAGCTGGTCCGACCGGCCCAGCCAGCGGTGGAACTCCGCATACACGGGGACGTTCAGGTACGCCGTGACCATGCGTTTCGCCGTTGCCCGCACGGCCTGCACGTCCTCGCCCGGGACCACGAACAGCCGGGCGACGATCTCCGCGCCGGCGTTGCTCTTCAAGACGTGGGGCAGCACCGTGTGCATGTCCTCGGGTGAGAGCCAGTTGAGGATCGCCCCGTCGGAGATCGCGCCCGCCAGCCGGAGCATCCCCGGCCGCAGCGCCGCGATCAGCAGCTTCGGCTGCCGTTCCGGGACCCGGGCCAGGCGGAAACCCGTGATGCGGAAGCTCTCCGTCTCCATGTCCACCCGCTCACCGGACAGGGCCCGCCGCACGAACGTGGTGACGTCCCGAACCCGCTGGTAGGGACGGCGGAACTCGAGGCCGTGCCAGCGCTCGACGATGACGTCCGAGCTCGTGCCGATCCCCACCAGCACCTCGCTCCTGGCGACGTCGGCGAGCGCGGCGGCCGACATCGCGATCACGCCGGGGCTGCGGGTGTAGGCCGAGACGATCGCCGTGCCGAGGCGGAGCCCCGGGTGCGACACCGCGGCGGCCACCAGCGGGGTGAACACGTCGGCGCCGGAGGCCTCGCCCGTCCACAGGTCCGTGTAGCCGGCGGCGGCCACGTCGTTCAGCAGTGCCGCCTGCTCGGCCAGCGGCACGCCGTCGAGCGGGATGGTGAGTCCGAGCCGTGTCATCCGTCCCCCATCTCTGCCCATCCCGGTTCGATCACGCGTAGCCTCTCGAGGTAAACGATCGTTCAGGAAGGATCACGTCGGTTCGCACCGGTGTCAACGCGTCGCGCGGCGCAGGCTCCTCGGGTCGGCCTGGCGGTTGGTCGGCCCGGCACCGGTGCGGTCGGGTGTTCGTTTCTCGAAGTGACGACGAGAATGAGGGGTAATGACAGTCAGGTTGCGTCACGGAATCTTCATGGCCCCGTTCCACAAGATGGACGAGAATCCCACACTGCTCTTCCAGCAGGACATGCAGCTGATCGAGCTGCTGGACAACCTCGGATTCCACGAGGCGTGGATCGGCGAGCACCACTCGGCGGGCATGGAGACGATCTCCTCGCCGGAACTGTTCATCGCGGCCGCGGCGGAGCGCACCAGGAACATCCGGCTCGGCACGGGCGTGGTGTCGCTGCCGTACCACAACCCGTTGATGGTCGCCGACCGCATCGTGCAGCTCGACCACATGACGCGCGGCCGCGTCATGTTCGGTGTCGGTCCCGGGCTGCTGGCCTCCGACGCGCTCATGCTGGGAATCGACCCGTCCGTACAGCGCGACCGGATGGCCGAGGGCCTCGACGTGATCCTTCGCCTGTTCCAGGGGGAGGTGGTCACCGAGTCGACCGACTGGTACACGCTGGTCGAGGCCTCCCTGCACCTGCCGCCGTACTCGGAGCCCTATCCCGAGGTGTGCGTCGCCAGCGCGGTCACCCCGTCCGGTGGACGGCTGGCCGGTAAGTACGACCTGGGCATGCTCTGCGTCGCCGCAGGCGAGAACGCCGGCTTCAACGCCCTCGACGTGAACTGGCGGATCGCCAACGAGGTGGCCGCCGAGCACGGCCGCACCATGGATCCCAGCAGGCTGCGCCTCGTGGTCGGCATGCACCTGGCCGAGACGCGGGAGAAGGCCATGGAGCAGGCCCGGTACGGCCTGCAGGAGCAGATCGACTACCTCAACAACAACATGCCGCGGATATCCATCCCGGACGGCGCCGACACCGTGGAATGGTATGTCGAGCAGGGCATCGGAGTGATCGGCACACCCGACGACGCGATCGCCCGCATCGAGCGGCTCTACCAGAAGACACCCGAGATCGGCGCGATTCTGCTCAATGCGCACGACTGGGCCAACTGGGCCGACACGAAGCACTCCTACGAGCTGTACGCCCGGTACGTGATCCCGCACTTCGAGGGCTACAACAAGCCGCGACAGGATTCCTACCGCTGGGTCACGGCGCACCAGGGCGAGCTGACCGAGAAGCGCACCACTGCTGCGAAGGCGATGTTCGCCAAGCACGAGGCCGAATGGGCCGACAAGCGCAACTCCAGCACGAGCCGACCGGCCGAGGGCAAGGAGTCGACGTTCGGCTGATCATCTCGTCACTGTTCTCCTTCTGCGCTCTCCGGCGGGTTCGGTGAAGCCCGGCTAATGTGACCGGTCCCCGATGTGCACGCGAGTCCACGGGGAGGAGCGGTGAGCGAGCGACGTGCGGTGAGTCGTACGAGGCGGGAGACCGCCGCGTCCGTCGACGCGGCGGATCCGCAGTCCGCCGAACTGCGCAGCCTCTACGCACGCCACACGCCTGCCGCAGCCCTCGGATCCGACGATCCGGACGACGCCACCGCCGCCCTCGCCGAGGCCGCCCGCGCCCATCTGCGGCTCGCCACGCACCGGGAGCCCGGCGATCCGATCGTCGACATCCGCGGCGCGGTCCCCGCAGGCACCGCGGTCGTCGATGTGATCAGCGACGACGTGCCCTTCCTCGTCCAGTCCGTGCTGGCGGGGGTGGGCCGGGTCGGCTTGCGGGTCCGCCGGGTCATCCACGCGATGGTCGTGGTGCGCCGCACGAGCCGCGGCGAACTCGCGGAGGTGCTGCCCGCCGTCGCCCCGGAGGAGCCGCCTGCGGGAACCCTCGTCGAGGAGTGGATGCGGCTCGAGCTGGACCCGATCTCGACCGAGGAGAACGAGGAC
>DASYES010000325.1:0-3495 GCA_036498885.1 Pseudonocardia sp. | reverse complement strand
AGGTGCCGGTGTGGGTGGACCGCAGCGGCGCCCAGGTGGATCCGCCCCCGGCGGGTGTGGACGCGGTGGCGGCCGGAATCTTCACCGGCATCGCCGTGCTGGCCGTCGGCGCGTCTGTGCTCGGCGTGGTGTGGTTGCTGGTGCGGCGCGGGATCGACGCGGTCAACGCTCGGCGCTGGGCGCGCGAGTGGGCCGACATCGGACCGGAGTGGACCGGACACCGGTAGCGGGCCACCCGCGCGGGTGGACGGCCTGAGATCGCGATGAGGGGTCAGACCCGCAGGTCACGCCCCATGTTCCTGCCGATGTCGACGGTGGCGTCCCGGAGCAGTCGGTCGCTGAGGTCGGCGAGTGCGCGTGCGACGGCGAGCTCGTCGCCGATCTCGGGCACGTCGTGGTCGGCCGGGTTGAGCCGAGCCAGCCCGGTGCCGACCAGCCGATCGCTCTCGGGGGTGTGCATCCGGGCGGTCGCGCGGGTGTGCCCGTCCTGCTCGTCGATCGTGATGTCGATGTTCCAGCGCTTCTCGATCATGTCGTGTTCCTGGTGTGCGCCCGGCGAGACGCGCTCGATCCGTCAGCTCTTGCTGATCTCGATCTTCGTGCGCTCGCTGGTGGTGGTCTTCGGGATCGGCATGCGGATCTCGAGGATCCCGTCCTTGTAGGTGGCGGTGATGTCGGAATCGGTCACGCCTTCGGGAAGGGTCAACGCGCGGGAGAACCTGCCGTAGCGCAGCTCATGGCGCAGGTAGCCCTTGCCCTCGGTCTTCTCCTCGATGCGCCGTTCGGCGTTGATCCGCAGCACCCCACCGCCGACCGTGAGGTCGACGTCCTTCTCCGGGTCGATCCCGGGCAGTTCAGCGCGGATGACCTCGGCGTCACCCTCGCGGAACTGGTCGACGCGGATCGCGTCCTCGCCGAGCCAGTCCAAGCTCAAGCCGAAGGGGCGGTGGACCGGCAGCGCACGCATCCACTCGTCCAGGAACCGATCCATCCGGTTGAGGCGGTTGGTGACATCGCCGCCTCGGTCGCGCCGCATCAAGCTGCTCATCTACGGCTCCTCTCCATGCCGACGCTCATGGTCCGGGTGCCGGTCAACCCTGCTCGCTCGACGATCCCCTGGGCAGAGTCCTTCGGCCCGTTGCCGGGGGACTCGCGAACTTGCCGGGTGCGCGGACCTCAGTCGGGGAGAAGGACCGAGCGGAGCGCGCGACGCGGCGTCAGCGGCAGCTCGTCGGCCCCGGCCGCCGGCAGGCCGATACGTATCACGAGCTGCGGATACTCGGGCATGCGCAACACCTCGGTGCGTATCCGGTGCCGGCACGAGTCGATCTCGAGTGCCTGGCTGAGCGGGGTGGTGGCCAATCCCATCCGGGTCGCCGCGAGCAGCACCGCACTCGTGGCCTCCCCGGCGCGGATGTGGTCCAGCACGGTGTCGGCCGCGGTGGCCAGGACCAGGAACTCCGCAGCGTCGTCCGGCGTGTGTCCCGGCGACAGCGGCGGCTGCGCGAGGGTGGCGGGCCCGAAGCGCCGCAGCCCGGTCGCTCGGGCGCCGCAGACGGGAGCCGCCACCGTGGAGGCGGCGATGCCGTCGTGGCTGCCGGGGAGTCGATGGGTCCACAGCCGCAGTTCGGACGCGTAGCCCGGCTCGAGGCGCTGTTGTTCGTTCGCCTCGGTGAGTGCGGTGACCAGTTGTTCCCGGGTGTGCTGCTCGGTCACCGGCACGAGCAGGCCACCGGCCTGCCGGGCGTGCTCCTGCAAGGCCTCCACCTGGTCGGTGGACACCGGGTTGTCGCTCATCCGGCGCCGGTCGGTCCGCCGGGTGGCGATGGCGGGGTAGAGCGAGGCGGCGAGTGCGTCCGGCGCCGAAGCGGGGTCCACGACGATCGTGGCGAGGTGGTCGCAGTCCTCGGGGTCGGGGAGGCGCGTCACGTCGGCCCCGAGGGCGCGGACGGCGAGTGCGACGAGGAGGTGGTGCAGGGCGGCGCCGCAGCTCAGGACGAGGTCACGCTGCTCGGGATCGGCCACGTAGAGGTGGCGGTCCTCGTCCGCGTACAGCTGCACCGAGTCGTGAAGGATGCGCCACTTCCAGGGCTGGGTGTTCTGAACCGAAGGTGCTCGCAGGGCGTCCGTGACCGCCCCTGCCAGGTCGGGATCGCTCATCGCTGCTCGCTCGTCATCGCTTTCCCCGATGCCCGGGGCCGACCCCGAGTCTGCGCCTCGGTACCTGCCCGGACGAGTGCCACTCGTTCCCCTGGGGTGGGCCGTTGGTCCTGGGATCGCGGCGTTCGGTATGCCCGTCACGACAGCTCGCCGCGATCGTGGGGATCCTGGACCTGCGTTCCGGCAGACGCAGGAGCGGCTGCCATCGTGGCGGCGGCGCCCGCGGCCTCGGCGGCGTTCACCACCACAACGGGCGCCCCGCACCGGCGCAGCACCTCGCGGCTGGTCGATCCGAACAGCACCCGCGCCGGGGCGCTGTGGCTGCGGTCGCCGAGTACCACCAGGCGGGCCTTGACGGACGCCACGAGCAGCGCGGCACTCGGTTGGTCGCGGACGACCTCGATCCGCATCGGCACGTCGCTGAATCGGGCGGCCCAGGGCACCAGCTCGTCGGACAGGCGCGCCATGGCTGCGGTCCGGGAGCTCACCTCGTGCCCGGTCACGTGGTCCCGGAGCGGGCCGGCGCCGTGGAGGGCGTGCAGCACCACGACCTGGCCCCCGCGCCGCCGGGCGTCGGCGAAGGCGACCTCCAGCGCCGCAGCGTCGGAGGCGGGCCGGTCGACCCCGACGACGACGTCGCGTCCCTCGCGTGCCCAGGCACCGCGGACGACCACTACCGGGCAGCTCGCCCGCCCGCACACCTCCAGCGCGACGGAACGGATCAGCGCTTCACCGAACCGTTGCCCGCCGCCCATGCCGAGCACCAGAAGCTCCGCGTGCTCCGCCGCGTCGAGGAGCGAACGGACCGGTGTGTCCTCGGTGGAGTGCGTCGTCACGCGCAGGTCGGGTTGGGCACGCCGGGCGACGGTGAACGCCCTGGCCACGATGTTGCGCGCCCGGCGAAGCGCAGGCCGGGTGTGGTCGGCGGTGTAGGGAGCGGCGTGCAGGATGCGCAGCGGGAGCCCACGCAGTCGGGCCTCGGACGCCGCCCAGCGAACGGCGTCGAGCGCGTTGCGGCTGCTGTCCACCCCGACGACCACGGGGGAGTCGTTCGCGGTGGGGGACATGTGTCTCCTCGATCCCGTCTGTCCGCCGTTGTTCGCAGAGTGCGAGCGTGCACCCCGGAAGGACCCGACCGACAGGTCCGCTGGACCCGAGGTCGGCGGGCCGAGCGGCCCGGCACCGAACACGCGTGTCGTCAGGTTCCGGTGCCTCGGCGGTGTTCGGTGGCGTAGACGGCGGCTTCGGTGCGGCGGGCGAAGCCGAGTTTGTGCAGCAGGGAGGAGACGTAGTTCTTGACTGTCTTCTCGGCGAGGTACATCTCGGCGCCGATCT
>DASYES010000324.1:0-4409 GCA_036498885.1 Pseudonocardia sp. | reverse complement strand
GTTCAGCGGCGGCACGGGCCGCTCCCCGGGCCGGCCGATGGCGTGCAGTGCCCCGGTCAGCGAGATGTAGTTGATGTCGTGGCCTGCTCGTGCCGAGAACGGGCCGTCCTGGCCCCAGCCGGTCATCCGCCCGTAGACCAGCCGGGGGTTGCGGGCGTGGCACTGGTCCGGGCCGACGCCGAGCCGCTCGGTGACGCCCGGCCGGTAGCCCTCCAGCAGCACGTCCGCGTGCTCGACGAGGCGCAGCAGCGTCTCCCGTCCCGCCTGATCCTTGAGATCGGCCACCACGCGGCGACGACCGCGCTGCGTCGGGTCCGGCACATCGGGGGAACCGAGCTTCAGGCCGCCGGAGGGCCGGTCGATGCGCACCACGTCGGCTCCGAGGTCGGCGAGGATCATCGCGGCGTGCGGTCCCGGCCCGATCCCGGCCAGCTCCACGACCTTGAGCCCAGCCAGCGGCCCGGTACTTGCCTCGGCCCCGTGCGCCATCCAGCCCTCCATTCGTTCGCGACAGCCACCTTCGCGCTCACCTTACGGTCGATGTTGACCGTTCCGTAGCTGTGATCACGCCACCGCGACCGGGTCGACGTCCGCGGCAGGCACGACGTGATCGAGGCCGCGCCAGGCCGTGACGAGGCGTTCCAGCGCGGTGTCCATCCGGTCCCGGCGCAGCGTGTAGGGCACCCGCAGATGACGTTCGAATGCGCCGTCCAGGCCGAACCGCGGCCCCGCGGCGAGCAGCACGTCGTGGCGTCTGGCCGCCACCGTCAGCCGGCTGGAGACGGCCTCGTCGAGATCGACCCACAGGCTCAACCCACCACCGGGCCGCGACGGCCGCCACTGGGGGAAGGCCTCGGTGAGGCGCCCGAGCAGGTGGTCGCGCGCGGCGGTGAGCTCGGCCCGCCGGGCGGCGCTGATCACGTCGACGTCGGTCATCAGGCGCGCGGCGACCAGCTGTTCGAGCACCGCACTGCCCAGGTCGACGGATGCGCGCAGAGCGGCGAGCCGGCGCACCATCGCGGCTGAACTCCGGATCCAGCCGACCCGTAAGCCGCCCCAGAAGATCTTGCTCGTCGACCCGATCGTGAGCACGAGCGGTGAGTCGGCTGGTGCGTAGGCCGCGACGGGGCGGACTGACGGTCCGTCCAGGCCCAGCTCGGCCAACGTCTCGTCGACGATCAGCGGGGTGCCGGTGCGGCGGGCGAGGTCGACGAGCCGCTCGCGGTCGGCGTTGTCGAGCAGCGCGCCGGTGGGGTTCTGGAAGTCGGGGATGAGGTAGGCCAGGCGGGGTGCGGCATCGCGGATCACGCCCGTGAGCAGGTCGAGGTCCCAGCTGCCCGTGCCGTCCGCGTGCGGGCCCATGGGTACCGGCACGGCACGGGCACCGCGGGCGGCGACGGCGTCGAGTGCGTTCGGGTAGGTCGGATGCTCCACCAGCACGCGGTCGCCCGGACCTGCCAGCGCCGTGAGAGCGAGTGAGATCGAGTTCTGTCCGCCGCTCGTGACCAGCACCTGTTCGGGGCTTGTCGGCACACCGCGCGCAGTGAAGCGGTCGGCGACGGCGGCGCGCAGCGCAGGCAGCCCGAGCAGCTCGTAGCCGTGCCCGCCCAGGTATGCATCGAGTTCGTGGACCGCCGCGGCGGCGGCGGCGCGCAGCTGCGGCGACGGCGCGGGCAGCGCGGCGTGTGCGAGGTCGAACAGCGACCGGTCGCCATGGGGGGAGAACGGCGACGCGCGCACGGCGCCGGGGCTGTCGGCCGGGAGCTGCGTCCAGCTTCCGGCGCCCCGCCTGCTGCGTAGCACGCCGGCGTCGCGCAGCACGTCGTAACAGGTGGCGACGGTGGTGCGGCTCACCGCGAGGGCCGTTGCCAGCTCGCGCTCGGCGGGGACGCGCGTCTGTAGCGGGAGCCGGCCGTCGAGGACGAGGAGCCGGATCCGGTCGGCGAGGGCGCCGGCGAGGCGCCTGCCGTCGGGCGGGCGCCAGTCGCCGAGCAGACGCGCGAAACTGCGCGCTCCGATCCGGCGTTCGACGTCGCCCCGGTCCACGCAAGCCACCTCCACAGAATTGGCCATTTGTCAGCAGGCCAATCCTAGACAGGCTTCAGCCATGGACATGCCGGTCTGGATACTGCCCGTCGTCCTCGTCGCGATCGCGGTCGCCGCCCCGCGCTACGGCGTCGACAGCAGGCTGCCCGCTCCGGGCGAGCTCGCTGCTCCCCGGTCGCGCCACCGGGTGCGTGACGACGTCGCGGCTCTGTTCCGCGCCGTTCGTCAGGCAGTCCACACGCTGCGGCCGCGGGTGTAGACCTGCACCGGCCGAGGGTCGATCACGCGTCGAGCAGGTCGGCCCGACCGGCTTCCTGGAGATGAGCGCGGTACGGGCCGAACATGCCCTTCGCCAGCGGGAGCACCTTGAGCAGCTTCGCGACCGGCCCCTTGGCTCGCACCTCGCCCTTGGCCAGGGCGACGGGGAGGATCACCTTGCCGAGCCAGAACCGGTTGCCCGTGTCGGCCGTCATGAAGAGCTCGACGTTCGGGTCCGGTCCCGAGCCCGCTCCCTCGTGGATCTCGGAGTTCGGCATGTCCACCGTGAGCACGGCCTGCGGGTCGGAGTATGTGATCCGAAGGACCACCCCCGACGGCCGTAGCTTCTCCACCAGCTCCTGGTCCTCCATCCCCCGGCGGAAGACCCCGCCGAGGAACTCGTAGACCTCGGCCTCGTCGCGGAACGCCGTCACGTCGCAGCCCCTCTCGATCGTCGTTCGATCGGCGCAGTCTCGTGGACGTCGTGGCCGAACACGACCCGACGTCCGGGCCACGCGCGGCCCGGACGGGCCAGTGCCGCGGGCTCAGGTGCAGACGGAGGTGAGAGCCCGGTCGAACGCCTGGACGTGAAGCGCGTCGAAGTGGTTCGCGCGGCTGACGCTGCGCTCCGCGGAGTGCAGGTGGGCTGTGCAGCCGGAGCCGCTGCGGATGGTCTTCGTCGCCGCCAGGTCGCGGATGAGGTCGTTGGTGATCGTGTCGAGCTGCGTGCGGAGCTTGGTCAGGTCCGCTTTGGCCTTGGGGATCTCGTTCGGCAGTGCAGTCCACCGGGAGTAGAGGCCGTACTGGACGACCTTGTTGGCCTGGATCTGGTCGCTGAAGATCCTCCGGGTGGCGTTCGGGTCCAGCCCCCGCTTGGTTGCCATCGTTGCGGCCGAATCGAGTTCGGTTTTCTCTCGGGCAGGGTCGTCCACCGGGGACGTTGTGCCGTACTTCGCGGTAGAGACCGAGTCGGCCGTCTTCAGCCGTTGCGCGAGCAGATTGATCAATGGCTCAAGGGAGTCGCCACGTCTGGTGCCGTGGTGGGCGGACGAGACGGTCGGCGCCGGCGTGGCGGCGTTCGCCGTGCCGGTGGCTACGAGGGCCAGCGAGAAGGGAGCAACCGCAGTCAACACGATGAAATTCCGTACATGCTTTCTCACCTGTCAATCATCGGCGAGTGCATGATGTACGGCAAGTCTGCAGAACGCGGCGCGAAACGCATCTGACATTTCTCTAATTTTGTGTTGTTCGGGGTAGATGTGCTGAATAAGTGTTGGCTTCACGGGCGGACGCGGTCGTTGTTGTCCAGCAGGCCGTAGCGGCCGGCGAGGGCCGCCGCTTCGATCCGGTTCGCCGCACCGAGCTTGTGCAGCAGTGCGGCGATCATCCGCTTGGCCGTGCGCTCGCTCACGAGCATCGGTTTGGCGATCTCCGCGGTCTCCAGGCCGCGGGCCAGTAACTCCCACAGCTGCAGGTCCCGGCGGTCCAGACGTTCGAGAAGCCCGTCGCCTGCCCGGTCGCCCGCCGCGAGCAGAGCGTCGAGCAGGTCGGCCGGCAGCACACGCACCCCGGCGGCAATCGTCAGCAGTGGAGCGACGAGCACGTCGGGATCGGCCGACTTGCCGAGGAAACCGGTGGCCCCTGCCCGCAGCGCGGCGGCCGCGAGCCCCATGTCCTCGGTGCCCGAGAGCGCGAGCACCTTGGTCGCGGGGTAGGCCGTCGTCACACGGCGGATGGTCGTCACGCCGCCGAGTGGGGGCAGCGCGAGGTCGACGATCGCGATGTCGGCCGCCTCCCGGCCCACCAGGGCCACCGCCTCCTCACCGGCCGTCGTTGATCCGGCCACGACGAACGCATCGCCGGCGCGCGACTCGAGGAGCAGTGCCAACCCCTGCGAGAACAGGGCGTGGTCGTCGACGATGACCACGACGTACCGGCCGCCGCGCACGGCGCCGGATCCTAGTGCCGCGGAAACGAGGTTCCTTGCCCGGATCCGGTGTCCAGGCGCAGTGTCCTGTGGGACACCCGCACCCGGGCGATCGCAAGGCGGAGGAGGCGCCGATACCGCTGTTGTATCGGCGCCGACGACAACGCCGCGAGGCGCC
>DASYES010000323.1:0-2854 GCA_036498885.1 Pseudonocardia sp. | reverse complement strand
TCACGGAGATCGCCGTGGAGGATCCCGGATCGCTCGGGGTCCGCCAGCACCTGCAGAGCTGGAACGTCGACACCCCACCGATCGAGGTCGACAGCCGCGGCCTGCGCGTCGACGCCCTGCGCGACGGCGGCGCCCCAGCGGCTCTGCTCACCCCGGCACACCAGTTCCCCACCGGTGTCGTCCTCGACGGAGGACGACGCGGTGAGCTGATGCGGTGGGCGGGTGACGGCGGGCTGGTCGTCGAGGACGACTACGACGCCGAGCACCGGTACGACCGTCCGCCGGTCGCCGCGCTGCGTTCGATGCTCGGGCAGGTCTTCTACACCGGTAGCGTCTCGAAACTGCTCGCCCCAGCGCTGCGTGTCGGCTGGATGCTCGCGCCGTCCGAGTACCGTGACGAGCTTGTCGCGGCCAAGCGCAACGCCGACCTCGGCAACGCCGTGCTACCCCAAATGGTGCTGGCCCGGCTGATGGAGTCGGGCCAGCTGGAACGCCACCTGCGCCTGCTCCGTGGCCGCCACCGTCGCCGCCGCGATGCGATGATCCGCGCGATCAGGACCCACCTCCCTCGGGCCACCGTGCACGGCGCCGCGGCGGGCCTGCATCTGACCGTCACCGTCGAGGACGACGTCCCCGACATGGAACTCGCAGCCGGGGCGCTCGCGCAGGGCGTCAAGGTGCAGCCGCTGTCGTGGCATCGTCAGCGCCCGGGACCGCCCGGGCTCGTGATGGGCTATGCCGCGCACCCGGTCTCGGAGATCGACGAGGCTGTCAGCACGCTTGGTGAGGTTCTGCGGCGGCTGGTCTGAATGATCCCGTGGATTCGTGGTGCCCAGGAGTCGGCCGGGAACACGTACGGGCGCGATTCGCGCCCGGCAGGCGGAGAGTCCCCGGTATCGGCCGCAGAGTCCCGTCGAGGACCGCGGCCCGCGGCGCCGGGCGAGTCGGCGCCGTCCATCGCCAGGAGAGAACGGATCCATGTCGTCCGAGCCCGTCGAACACACAGTGACCAACCGGCACCGCGCGATGCCGAAGGCCGTAGACGCCGGTCGAGGCGAGGCGCTCTCCGGCTGCGCACCCGCCCTGCTCATCGACGGGCGATACTGCAACACCTCGCGGCGCACGTGCTGTTCCGCGCCGGGCTGATCGCTGCGGCCGAACCGGGATCGGTCGGGCAACGCGTCGCAGCCCGCCTCACCGACACGGGACGGTCGGTACTCTCAGCCGCGTGACGGTTCGGGACCCGTGCCGGCCGGTCGTCCGCCGACCCCGGTGTCACGGGCAGAGCAGCCGGTGACGACGCACTGATCGTCGAGGCCGCTCCGAGCACGGATACTGTCGATCCGGATTCGAGACCAGCGCTGTTCGATGGCACCCGGTACTCGGACGTTCGCAGGTGGCCGGAAGGAACAGGAACTTCGTGATCTCGGCAGTGGTGATGACCGCCCCGGACGCCCCACTCGAAATGCGTGCCTTCGAACGGCCCGAGCTCGAGCCCGGCGGGGTTCTGCTGAGAACGCTCGGCAGCGAGGTGTGCGGAACCGATGCGCACCTCTGGAAGGGACAGCTCGCGGGCGTGCCGTACCCGATCATCCCGGGGCACGTCAGCGTCGGACAGATCGCCGAGCTCGGCCCTGCCGGCGCGACAGCGGACGTCGCGAGGGACGTGTCGGGAGCGCCCCTGCAGGTGGGGCAGATCGTGACGTTCCTCGACGTGTACGGGACGTGCGGGCGCTGCTGGTACTGCACCGTCGGGCACGCCACCACCCGCTGCCCGTCCCGCAAGGTCTACGGCGTGACCCTCTCGGCCGACGACGGGCTCCTCGGGGGCTGGGCGGAGTACATCTACCTACGGCCCGGCGTTCACGTGGTCCCGCTGCCCGCCGAGCTGGACTGGCGCGCGTTCCTGGCCGGTGGATGCGGGATGCCGACCGCGCTCCACGCCGTGACGCTGGGCGAGATCGCCTTCGGTGACACCGTCGTCGTCCAGGGCGCCGGGCCCGTCGGTCTGTGCGCTGCCGTTCTCGCCCAGCTGCGGGGAGCCGGGTCCGTGATCGTCGTCGGGGGTCCCGAGGTCAGGCTCGACGCGGCGACGCGGTTCGGCGCCGACGCTGTCATCGACATCGGCTCGACCACTCCGGAGGAGCGGCTCGCGGCCGTCCGCGACGCGACGCAGGGGCGGGGAGCAGATGTCACCATCGAGGCGACGGGAGCGCCGGGAGCGGTGCCCGAAGGAATGCGGCTCACCCGCGACGCGGGGCGCTATGTCGTCGTGGGGCAGTACACCGACGCGGGAGACGCCACGTTCAACCCGCATCTGGACCTCAACCAGAAGCACCTGGAGATCCGCGGGTGCTGGGGGAGCGACGTGGGCCATGTGTACCGATCGGTGCAGGTGATGGCCCGCTACGGGCGGCAGTTCCCCTGGACCGAGTTGATCAGCAAGGAGTACGACCTCGACAGCGCACAGGCCGCGCTCGAGGACGTCGTCGCGCAGCGCGTGGTGAAGGCGCTCATCGTGCCGGCGGCCTAGTGCCTGCGGCCATTGCGCGTCGTGGGTCGAGATGATCTGCTGGGTTCGGCCATCGGCGTCCGTTCCCCGACACATCGGGGCCGTGCGGAGAACCGGGTGAAACGCCCGAAGCCGACGGCCGTCCGGATCGACGGGTTCGAACGGGGGCGGGTAAGGCATGAGCATCGGACAAGCACCGCCGGCGCAGACGCGGCAGGAGGCGGTCGAGCAATCCAGCCTGGCGCAGATCGGTGACGTGGACATCGACGACGTGCTGGACTACGTGCACGCCGACCTGAAGCGGCTACCGGACCACATGGAGCTCTACCGGCGGTACCTGCG
>DASYES010000322.1:0-6000 GCA_036498885.1 Pseudonocardia sp. | reverse complement strand
TTGCACGCCGACCTGCTCTTCGCCTACCTCGGGATGCTCGTGGCGCTCGGGTTCACCCTCGCGGCCGTGCACGCCTCGTCGCGGCTGCGGCGCCGCTACGTCGCGCTCATCGTCGCCGTCGTGGCCCAGGGTGCCCTCGGTGGCATCCAGTACGCACTCGGCGTACCTGAGGTGCTCGTGTCGCTGCACGTCCTCGGGGCCGCACTCGTCACGGTCGCCGCCGCGGCCCTGTGGTCCGCCACCACGGAGCGCCCGCAGGCCGCCGTCTCCGCCGCCACACCGGCCGCGTCCGAGCCGCAACCCGCGCTCGCCGATCTGAACTGACCTGCCACCACCCGGCTGGGGTGCACCACCGTCCGGGTGCGGGGTGCAGGATCGGCAGATGCACGCCATCCAGATCAGCAACGCGGGAGGGCCCGAGGTCCTGGTCCCGGCCGAGCTGCCCGATCCCGAGCCGGGCCCGGGCGAGCTCCTCGTCGGCGTTGCCGCAGCAGGGGTCAACTACATCGACGTCTACCAGCGCAACGGCACCTATCCCATGACGGTGCCGTACGTCCCCGGGCTGGAGGGCGCCGGTCGCGTGCTCGCTCTCGGTCCGGGCACGAGCGACTTCGCCGTGGGTGACCGTGTCGCGTGGGTCGAGGCGCTGGGCAGCTACGCCGAGCGCGTGACCGTGGCGGCGGACAAGGCGGTGCCCGTGCCGTCCGGTATCTCCGACGATGTCGCGGCCGGGCTCCTGCTGCAGGGGATGACCGCGCACTTCCTCGTCAACGACACCCACCCGGTGCAGCACGGCGAGGACGTCCTGGTGCATGCCGCGGCGGGCGGCGTCGGCCTGCTGCTCACCCAGCTCGCGGCCGCCCGTGGCGCCCGGGTCATCGCCACGGTGTCCACCGCCGAGAAGGAGGAGCTCGCCCGCGCCGCCGGAGCGGCCGACGTGATCCGCTACGGCGAAGTCACCGACCTCGCCGACGCGGTCAGGAGCCTGACCGGTGGGGCCGGGGTCCACGCGGCGTACGACAGCGTCGGGCGCTCGACGTTCGACGCGAGCCTCGCCAGCCTGCGCCGCCGCGGGATGCTGGTGCTCTTCGGCGGGTCGAGCGGGCCCGTGCCGCCCGTCGACCCCATGCGGCTCAACGCCGGCGGCTCGCTCTTCCTCACCCGCCCCAAGCTCTTCGACTACATCCCCACGCCGGAGGAGCTGCGGGCACGGGCCACCGACGTGTTCGCCGAGGTCGTCGACGGCACGCTCGACGTGCGGATCGGCCGGCGCTACGCGCTCGCGGACGCCGCCACCGCCCACGAGGACCTCCAGGGCAGGCGCACCACGGGGAAGCTGCTCCTGCTGCCCTGACCGCCGCAGTCCGCTCGTCAGAGCAGCCCGACCTCCTGCAGCATGGTCTCGGAGCGCTCCAGTGACCCGAGGTCGGCCAGGTCGAGCACCGGTGGGGACAGCGACTCCAGGGGCGCGAGGTCGTAGGGCCGACGCGGCGTCACGCCGGCGAGCACGGGGTACTCCCCCGTCGCGTCCACGACGTGCTGCTGGGCCGGGCGCGACAGCAGGAACGCGACGGCCCGGCGCGCGGCGTCCGGGTCGTCGCTCGAGGCCAGCACGCCCGCGCCCGCCACGTTGACCAGACCGAGCGGGTCATCGGGCACGTAGTGGTTGCGCACGGGATAGGTGGCCGGGTCGCGCCGCTCGGTCTTCCGGTACAGGTAGTAGTGGTTCACCAGGCCCGCATCGATGGTGCCCTCGGCCACTGATTCCACGATCTCGCCGTTGCTGTGGAAGCGCCGAGGCTGCTGAGCAGCGAAGGCGGTGAGCCACTGCCGAGCGCCCTCCTCTCCGCGAACGAGACGCAGGCCGGTGACGAACGAGAGCCAGGAGGCGTTGGTCGGGGCGAAGCCGAGCCGCCCCGACCACCGCGGCGCGAGCAGGTCGTCCAGGCCGGAGGGCAGATCGGCCGCCGCCACCCGGTCGGGGTTGTAGGCCACCACCCTGGCGCGGGCGGAGGTGGCCACCCAGGTGAAGTCCGGAGCCCGGTAGCGCTCCGGAACCGGGGCCACCATCTCGGCGGGGAGCGGGGCAAGGATCCCTGCCCGGCTCAGCGTGCCCAGCGCACCGCCGTCCTGACCGAAGAAGACGTCAGCCGGCGAGTCCGGCCCCTCCTGCGTGAGCTGCGTCTCGAGGGCGTCGGTGCTGCCGTAGCGAACCTCGACATCACGCCCCACCGCGCTCTCCATCTGCGGGATCAGCGGCGCGACGAGCTCCTCGCTGCGGCCCGAGTAGATCGTCAAGGTGGCAGCGGATCCCCCGCCGCCGGGCCGACCGGCCTGCTCCGGACCGGCGCAGCCGGCCAGCAGGGCGATCACAGCTGCTCCCGCGGCGCCGATGCTGCTCCCCCGCGCGAACAGGGATCGTCGATCCATGGGGTCCTCTCCCTCGTGCGCAGCGAGAGCCTATCCAGCACCGAGATCATCATCCGAAACCGTGCTAGACATCGGGCTGTGACGGAGACCCCGCAGACCTCCCCAACTCCCTTCCACGACCTGCAGGACTACGTGGCGCTGCCCCGCCTGAGCGGGCTCGCACTGTCCCCGGACGGCAGCCGGCTGGTCACCACCGTGGCGGCTCTCGCCCCGGAGAAGAACCGCTACCGCACCGCCCTCTGGGAGATCGACCCGACCGGCAGGCGATCCGCGCGCAGGCTCACCAGCGGCCCGACCGGTGAG
This sequence comes from Pseudonocardia sp., assembly GCA_036498885.1. Lineage (GTDB taxonomy): Bacteria > Actinomycetota > Actinomycetes > Mycobacteriales > Pseudonocardiaceae > Pseudonocardia. The sequence continues at coordinate 3,267 of DASYES010000322.1, read as the reverse complement.
TCCTCGCCCGCCTTCACCCCCGACGGCGCTCTGCTGTTCACCTCGGCCCGACCGGATCCCGAGGCCAAGGACCGGCCCGAGGACGCCCCCCAGGCCCTGTGGCGGCTCCCGGAGAGCGGCGAGGCGCACCTCGTCGGCAGCCGGCCCGGCGGCCTGAGCGCGCCCGTTGTCGCTCGCGTCGCGGGCACCGTCCTCGCCACCTCGATGACGCTCCCGGCCGCCGTCTCCGCCGAGGACGACGAGAAGCGCCGCAAGCAGCGACGTGAGAAGAAGGTCGGCGCGATCCTGCACGCCGGCTACCCCGTGCGGTTCTGGGACCACGACCTCGGCCCGGACGAGCCGCGGCTGATGGCCGGCACGGTGGCGGTGTCGGACTCCGACGGCCACGTCGAGTGGCGCGATCTCACCCCGACCCCCGGCACGGCCCTCGTCGAGACCGACCACGACATCTCGCCGGACGGTGCCACGGTCGTCACGTCCTGGCAGCTCGCGGAGCCCGGCGGGTCGACCCGCAGCGTGCTCGTGGCGATCGACGTGGCCACCGGGGACCGGCGGGTGCTCGCCGACGACCCCGGGCACGAGTCCGGCGGCCCTGTCGTCAGCCCGGACGGCACGCAGGTGGCGTTCTGGCAGCAGCTGATCACCACGCCGACCACTCCCCCCGACACGCGGCTCGTGGTGGTGCCCCTGACCGGCGGAGCACCGCAAGACGTGGCCCCCGGCTGGGACCGCTGGCCCGGCGACGTCCGGTGGACCCCCGACTCCGCCGCACTGATCGTCACCGCCGACGACGGCGGCCGCTCCCCCGTCTTCCGCATCGAGTTGGCCGACTCCACGGTCACACGCCTGACCGGCGACGACGGCGCCTACAGCGACCTGCAGGTGGCACCGGACGGCGCGCACGTCTACGCCCTGCGCAGCGCGGTCGACCACCCGCCCACCCCCGTCCGGCTCGACGCGACCACCGCCGACCAGCAGCCCGTGCCGCTGCCCGCTCCGGCACCGTCGCCCGCGCTGCCCGGCTCGCTCACCGAGGTGCACGCCACTGCCGAGGACGGCAGCCCGCTGCGGGCCTGGCTCGTGCTGCCAGCGGCCGCGTCGGAGACGACCCCCGCGCCGTTGCTGCTGTGGGTGCACGGTGGCCCGCTGGGCAGCTGGAACGCCTGGCAGTGGCGCTGGAACCCGTGGCTCATGGCCGCCAGCGGCTACGCGGTGCTGTTGCCGGACCCGGCCCTGTCCACCGGGTACGGACTCGACTTCATCCGGCGCGGGTGGGGCGCGTGGGGCGCGGCACCCTTCACGGACCTGATGGCGATCACCGATGCCGCCGAGGCCCGGCCCGACATCGACGCCGAGCACACCGCGGCGATGGGTGGCTCCTTCGGCGGCTACATGGCCAACTGGATCGCCGGGCACACCGACCGCTTCCAGGCGATCGTCACCCACGCGAGCCTCTGGGCGCTCGACCAGTTCGGAACCACCACCGACGCTCCCCACTACTGGTTGCGCGAGATGACCCGGGAGATGGCCGAGCACAACAGCCCGCACCGGCACGCCGACGCCATCAGCACGCCCATGCTCGTCATCCACGGCGACAAGGACTATCGGGTGCCGATCGGCGAAGCCCTGCGCCTGTGGTGGGATCTGGTCTCGCGGCACGAGGGCGACCCCGCAACCCTGCCGCACCGGTTCCTCTATTTCCCCGACGAGAATCACTGGGTGCTTTCACCTCAGCACGCAGCGCTCTGGTACGAGACCGTCACCGCATTTCTCGATCACCATGTGCACGGCAAGGACTGGCAAACCCCGGAAATTCTGCGCTAACGGGCCCTTGCGCAAATGCGCGGGCCGAGAAGACTCGGGTGTGCGCATACCTCTCGGCGGCTTATGGCTCATGTCCCGTGGGCACGCCAACGTCGGCACAGTCTGGAGGACCACATGGGTGGTAACAAGATCGTCGTCTACAAGGAGCCCGGGGTCGTCACGGTGGAGGACCACGACCCTCCGAAGCTCGAGGTACCTACCGATGTAGCGAAGGCCAAGGGACTGACACAGAAGGCCATACATGGGGTGATCCTGCGCAACATCGCGACCAACATCTGCGGTTCCGACCAGCACATGGTGCGCGGTCGCACCACTGCCCCGCCCGGACAGACACTCGGCCACGAGATCATGGGCGAGGTCGTCGAGAAGGGCGACGACGTCCAGTTCCTGGACATCGGCGACATCTGTTCGGTGCCCTTCAACATCGCCTGCGGGCGGTGTCGCAACTGCAAGGAAGGACAGACCGGCGTCTGCCTCAACGTCAACCCCGCCCGTGCCGGGTCGGCCTACGGGTACGTCGACATGGGCGGCTGGGAAGGCGGCCAGGCGCAGTACGTCATGGTGCCGTTCGCCGACTTCAACCTGCTGAAGATTCCCAGCAGGGAGCAGGCGTTGGAGAAGGTGCTCGACCTCACGATGCTGTCGGACATCTTCCCCACCGGCTACCACGGCGCCCACACCGCTGGTGTGACCACCGGGTCGACCGTGTACGTCGCCGGTGCCGGACCCGTGGGGCTCGCGGCGGCGTACTCGTCGATGTTGCTCGGTGCCGCCGCGGTCATCGTCGGGGACCGCAACCCTGACCGGCTGGCGCAGGCGCGCTCGTTCGGTTGCGAGACGGTCGACATCACGCAGGACGCCTCGTTGGAGGATCAGATCGCCGAGATCCTCGGCGTGCCCGAGGTGGACAGCGCGGTCGACGCCGTCGGGTTCGAGGCCAGCGCAGGCGGAAGGGACGGGCACGAGGCCCCGGCCACCGTGCTCAACTCGATCATGACCGTCACCCGTGCGGGTGGCAAGCTCGGCATCCCCGGCCTCTACGTCACCGGTGACCCCGGTGCGGCGGACGAGGACGCCAAGATGGGCACGCTCAAGGTGCGGCTGGGGCTCGGCTGGGCGAAGAGCCACTCCTTCACCACCGGGCAGTGCCCCGTCATGAAGTACAACCGCCAACTGATGATGGCCATCCTGCACGACAAGGCCCACATCGCCGACGCGGTCAACGCCACCGTGATTCCTCTCGATGACGCACCGCGTGGCTACCAGGAGTTCGACCAGGGCGCGGCACGCAAGTACGTGCTCGACCCGAACGGGTTGATCCCCGCCGCGTAACGCCGACCCGACGCCCCCTGGTGGCTGTGGCCGCCAGGGGGCGCCGTCGCGTCGCAGCCCGTCAGAACCGCAGGACCGGAAGGCCGACCGCCGCGTCCACCGCGATGGCGG
>DASYES010000321.1:0-3056 GCA_036498885.1 Pseudonocardia sp. | reverse complement strand
TCGTCGCCCTGCGCCCGGTAGGCCGTGGCACCGGCGCCGCGCAGCGTGCGCAGCGCGAGATCGACGTCCGGCGTGGCGATCAGCAGCCCGCCCGTGCCCGCCTGCAGCAGGCTGCCGAGCTCGCCCGCGGCGACCAGCGAGCCCGCCTGGAGAACGGCCACGTGCGTGCACGTGGCCTCCACTTCGGCCAACAGATGTGAAGAGACGATCACCGTGGCCCCATCGGAGTGCAGCTCCGCGATGATGCGCCGGACGTCGCGCGTGCCGGCGGGGTCGAGGCCGTTGGTCGGCTCGTCGAGCACGACGAGCGAGCGGGGGAGCAGCAGCGCCGCGGCCAGGCCGAGGCGCTGCTTCATGCCGAGCGAATAGGCCCTGAACCGACGGTCGGCGGCGCCCGCCAGTCCGACGCGCTCCAGCGCCGCGTCGACCACCCCACGGATCTGCCCGCTGCCGAGCAGGGGCTCGGCGGCCGCCGCCCGGTGCAGGTTCTCGCGGCCGGAGAGGAACGGATGGAAGCCCGGGCCCTCGACGAGCGCGCCCACCTGCGGCAATGCCTGGGCTGAGGCTTCCGGGATCGGGTGGCCCAGCAGCTCGGCGGTGCCCGCGGTGGGCCGGGTGAGGCCGAGGAGCATGCGGATCAGCGTGGTCTTGCCCGAACCGTTCGGCCCGAGCATCCCGAGCACCGAACCGGCCGGGACCTCCAGGTCGATCCCGTCGACCGCGACGGTGCGACCGAAAACCTTGCGCAGCCCGACGGCGCGCGCGGCCACGGGAAATGCAGTGCTGGGCCTGACCGGCGCAGCATCGAGTCGGGAGGCGCTCGTCACGCGGAGAGAGCCGAGGAGAGGACCTGCTCCGGCACGGCCCCGGCGGCGACCCGGCCATCATCCGTGATGATCGCCCCGCCCACTGTCGAAGTGATCAACCGTCCGCTGCCCCACGGTCCGCTGACCGGCGTGCCGAGTGCGGACAGGTCGGGAGCGCCGGCGCCGCGGCCCTCCGCTCCGGCGGACTTGCGTGCCGGCGCCTTCGTGACGACGACGGAGTCCCAGCCGTCACCGACGACCGTGGGCCGCGCGCCGTTCGGCTTCCCGTGCTCGGCCCGGGGCTCCCGATCCTTGACCGTGGCGCCGGGCGGCGGGGTGAACGTGAAGAGTGACCTGTCCTGCGCGCCGAAGGAGAGGTCGGTGAAGCCGACCTGCAGCGCCGGCTCGGACGAGCCGTTGGCCAGCACGGTGAGCCGCAGCGGCACGCGCGTGGCGGAGTCGACGGCGATCCGCACCTCGCGCAGCAACGTCCGTTCCGACGGCAGCGGGGAGAGCACGAGCTCGTAGGCGGGACGGCCCGCGACCTCCGCGGTGCCATCCACGTCGACCGTGCTGCTGGGCCGGAGCGCGGCGAGGGCCGTGGTGGCGGCCGCCGTGGGATCGGTGGTGGTGTCGGGCCCGGTGGTATGCCGCTCCGCGTGCTCGGCCGACCGGGTGACGGTGCGGTCCGCGGAGTCCCAGGACCAGAGCGTCGAACCGTCGGAGACGAGCGTGCGCTCACCGGAGTCGGACGGCAGCTGCACCCGGCCGCGACCCTCGCCGTCGGACCACACCCGCACGGTGCGCGTACCGCTGCCGGCGTCGGGCATGTTGGGCAGGGCGGGAAGGCCCAGCTGGTTGTCCAGCTCGACGGTGCCGTCGAACGGGCCGGGACGGGCCTTCAGCACCGAACTGACCAGTTCCTCCGGCGTGACGGGCGGCAGTTCGGGCGCTGCCCCCGCTCCCGCGGGCAAGGCCAGCAACGCGAGCCCTACCGCCCCGGCGACCGCGACGACCGCCCCGGCCACGCGTCCGGTCGTCCTGGCGTGACCCCCGCCCCGGCGACCCGTCCTGCTCCGATCTGACATGCGTACAGCGTGACTCATTTGTGCTGAGAGTGTTCTGAGGTGATGGTCCCTCCCTCCCGGTAGCGTCGGACGGTGATGGCACGCGTGCTGGTGGTCGATGACGAACCGGGTATCCGGACGGCCCTCGCACGCGGACTGACGGCCGAAGGCATGGAGGTCGTCGCGCTCGCGGACGGTCCCTCCGCTCTGAGCGCCGCGCTCACCGGAGGCTTCGACGCTGTCGTGCTGGACATCATCCTTCCGGGCCTGTCGGGCTACCGGGTGCTCGAGCAGCTGCGTGCGGCCGGCGTCGACACGCCGGTGCTGCTGCTCTCTGCGAAGGACGGTGAGTTCGACCAGGCCGACGGCCTCGACCTCGGCGCCGACGGATACCTCGTCAAGCCGTTCGCCTTCGTGGTGCTGGTCGCGCAGCTGCGCGCGATGCTGCGCAGGCGCAACGCCACCCTCGGGCGCACCGGGCAGCGGGTCCGGTTGGGGCCGCTGATCGTCGACCCCATCACGAGGGCGGTCAGCTGGGAGGGGGCTGTCGTCGAGCTCTCACCCCGGGAGTTCGCGCTGCTGCACGCGCTCGCCTGCCGGCCCGACACGGCTGTGGCGAAGGTCGAGCTGCTGCGCCTGGTCTGGGGTGACGAGCAGGCGGCCAGCCGCAATGTCGTCGAGGTGTACGTCGGGTACGTGCGCCGCAAGCTCGACGCGGTCGGGGCCGGGCACGTCCTCAAGACGGTGCGCGGATTCGGCTACATCGTCGAATCGCCATGAACGCCGGCGGGCCACCGTGAGCCGGCTGCGGCGGTGGTGGGGCTCGCGGACTCTGCGGTTCCGGATCACCACCGTCGTGGGCGTCGTCGCCCTCATCGCCTTGTTGGGTCTGAGCCGGCTGGGCGTCGGCCTGCTCTACGGCACGATGCTCGGCGCGGCCGACGCGGAGTTGCGCGGCGTGGCCCATGGGACGGCGGTGCAGCTGGCGACCGGAACCCCCGCGACCGCTGTGCGAAGCCCTGAGGTGCGGGTCGTCGACAGCGCCGGTGAGCCGGTCGACGGCGGCCCGCCCCTGGCTCTCCGGCCCGCACAGGTCCGGGATCTCGCGGCGGGTGAGGCGATCACCGCAGGGCACCTCAAGGAGCTGCGCCGCTGGCTCGCGATCAGCGCCGTGACACCCGAC
>DASYES010000320.1:0-2957 GCA_036498885.1 Pseudonocardia sp. | reverse complement strand
CTGCTCCATCCGCCGGAGCTGGAGTGTCAACCCGTCGTAGAAGCCCGCCGTGTTCAGCAGCACCACCGGCTTGTCGTGCAGTTTGTGCTTCTTCAGCTCCAGGACCTCGGTCGCCTCGTCCAGCGTGCCCAGCCCGCCGGCGAGCACCACCACGGCGTCCGATCCGGCCAGCAGCAGCGCCTTCCGTTCTGCGAGGTCCTTGGCGATCACCATCTCGTCGGCGTCCTTCCTGGCCCAGTCCCGGAGAAAGCCGACCGAGATCCCGACAAGCCGCCCTCCGGTCTCCTGCACTCCGTCGGCGACGACCTTCATCAGCCCGGTATCCGACCCGCCCCAGACCAGGGTGTGGCCGCGCTTGCCGATGAGCTCGGCGAACTCCCGGGCCGGCCGCGTGTAGCGCTCGTCGAGGTCCGCACCGGAGAGGAAAACACAGATATTCACACCTGAACTATAAGATCCGAGAAGAGCACAGGGATGCGTGGCCAACGGATCAATCGGGGTTCACGGAACAATAAGGTCCGGCGCTCAAACGCCCAGCCAGGTGAGCACGGCCATGACCCGCCGATGATCGTCGCCGGACGGGGGCAGCCCGAGCTTGGTGAAGATCGAGGAGATGTGCTTCTCCACGGCACCCTGGGTGATCACCAGCGTGCGGCCGATCGCGGTGTTGGTGCGGCCCTCGGCCATGAGTCCCAGTACTTCGCGTTCGCGGGGGGACAGCGTGGAGAGTGGGTCGCGGCGGCGGCGGTGCGCGAACAACGCGGAGACGACCTCGGGGTCGAGAACTGTGCCGCCGTCGACCACGCGCTCGAGCGCGTCGGACAGGTCGGCGAGCTTGGCGACCCGGTCCTTGAGCAGATAGCCGACGCCCCCACCCGCGGTGAGCAGGTCGGAGGCGTAGGACTCCTCGACGTACTGCGACAGCACGAGGATCGCCGTGCCCGGCACCGTCCGGCGCACCTCGAGGGAGGCGCGCAGCCCCTCGTCGGTGAACGTCGGCGGCATCCGGACGTCGACGACGGCGACGTCGGGCCGGTGCTCGTGAACGGCCTCGACCAGCGCCGTGCCGTCCCCGACCGCCGCCACCACGGACGCCCCTGCCTCGTCGAGGAGCCGGACCAGCCCCTCCCTCAGCAGGAGCGAGTCCTCTGCCAGCACCACACGCACCTAACGAACCTCCCTCGATGTTCGCTCCCCCAGGCCGGCGAGCGGGATCTCGGCGGTGAGCACCGTGGGGCCGCCTGCCGGGCTGACGACGTCCAGCGCGCCCTCGACGGTGGCGAGCCGATCGGCCAGCCCGGCGAGGCCGTGCCCCTTGCCGAGGTGGGCACCGCCGCGTCCGTCGTCACGCACCTGGACGAGCACCCGCTCGGCGTCGGCACTCACCTGCACGGTGCACAGCGTGGCGTGCGCGTGTTTCGCGACGTTCGTGAGGGCCTCGGTCACCACGAAGTAGGCCGTGTTCTCGACGGCAGGGGCGAGCCGATCGCCCTGCGGCAGCGCCACGTCCAGGGAGACCTGCACCGGGCACCGGGCGGCGGCCGCGGCGAGCGCGGGCCCGAGCCCACGGTCGGCGAGGATCGGCGGGGCGATGCCGCGGGAGAGGGCGCGCAGCTCACCCAGTGCCTCCCGGCTCTGCTCCAGCGCCTCGGCGACGAGGGGCCGCGCCTTGTCCGGGTCGTCGTCGAGTCGGCGCGCGACCGCTTCGAGGTCCATGTTGAGCCGGACCAGGCGCTGCTGCGGGCCGTCGTGGATGTCGCGCTCCAGCCGCCGCAGCGTCTGCGCCTCGGCCTGCACGGCGGCGCGCCTGCTCGTCTCCAGCTGTGCGGCGCGGGCCTTCAGCGCCGCGGTCTGGTTGGTGAGCAGACCCCGGGCGAGGCCGGCACGCGTGGCGACGAGGCCGCGCACCACGAACGGCGAGGTCGCCAGCATCACTGCACCGAGCACCGTGTTGACCGCGATCTCCCCGGCCCGGCCCTGGTCGCCGGTCAGCAGCCAGTACAGCCCGCCACCCTCGTCGTTATCGGGCAGGGCCCACTGCCAGGTGATGTACAGCAGCCCGCCCAGCCCGCTCACGGTCCATGTGACGGTGAGGACGAACGCCGCGATCCGGACCGGGAACGCGACCACGGCGTGCAGCATGTCCCGCCACGACTGCGGTTCGATCAGCGCACGGAAGAGCCGCCCGATACCCCGGCCCCGCGGCTCCCGGTAGTAGTGCGGAGGCAGGGCCCGGCCGGTGGCCCACTCGGTGGATCGGCGCTCGACGACCGCGAGCCCCCGCGCCGCCCGCAGCGTCAATACCAGCACGGGTAGTCCGATCCAGATGACGAACGTCCCCAGGCCGACCGCGAACCCGGCGATCGCGAGGACGAACGCCACGATGGCCACCGGCAGGCCGCCGAGGAGATAGCCGATGCCCCGCCAGAACCTGCTGATCCGTACGCCGGCGGCGGGCGACGGCGCCGTGACGTACTCCACTCCAGTCATGCGCCCACCCTCGCCCCCCGCGGTCGCCGGCCCCAGCCGGTGCACCTCCGCAGGGAGGGTAGGGCCAACCCGACATTCCGCGCGCCCGAGATCCCCATCCCCGGCGCCTAGGCTCGGTCACATGGTTGAGGACGTCTGGTCATCGGTCGACGACTACTTCGGACGGTTGCTGCTCGGGCACGATCCGGTGCTCGACTCCACGCTGAAGGCCAACACCGCCGCCGGCCTGCCGGCGATCGGCGTCTCCCCGCACCAGGGCACGATGCTGCACCTGCTGGCTCGCTCCATCGGCGCGCGGCGGATCCTCGAGGTCGGCACCCTGGGCGGCTACTCGACGATCTGGCTGGCCCGTGCCCTCCCACCCGACGGGCGCCTGATCACGTGCGAGATCGATCCGACGCACGCGCAAGTGGCCCGGTCGAACCTGGCCGAGGCCGGTCTCTCCGGTGTCACGGAGGTGCGGGTCG
>DASYES010000319.1:0-4714 GCA_036498885.1 Pseudonocardia sp. | reverse complement strand
GCGACATCGGGCGCTGGACGGAGAGCGGTGCGCTCGCCCTGGTGGGGCGCAGCGCCACCGACCTGATCAAGTCGGGTGGCTACAAGATCGGTGCGGGCGAGATCGAGAACGCGCTGCTGGAGCACGCGGGAGTGGCCGAGGTGGCGGTCATCGGAGTGCCCGACGACGACCTGGGGGAGCGGATCGTGGCGTTCGTCGTACCCGCGGGTCTGCGGCCGGCCGAGCGCGAGCTGGTCGATCACGTCGCCGGATTGCTGGCGCCGCACAAGCGACCCCGTGAGGTGCGGTTCACCGACGCGCTGCCCCGGAACGACATGGGCAAGGTGGTGAAGACCCGGCTGCCGCGGTGACGTTGCGTCGGTCGGGTGAAGTGGGCCGCAGGATCCGCGAGAGTGCATCCCGACGCGCCGACGCGGGCACACTGATCGGATGACTGAGACGACGACCCGCACCTCGGACCGGACTTACCGTGGACCTGCAGGATCGGGAGTCCCCCGCCTCGCCGCGCTCCCGGGGGTTCGTCGCGACGACATCCTCCCCCAGCAGGTGCTCGAGACCGAGCGCTACGACACCGACGACCGGCGGCTCGCGGCAGCCGGTATCACCCTGACGCTGCGCCGGACGCCGGAGGGCCCGCCGCAGTGGCACCTCCACCTCCCGGACGGCGGGCCTGCCGAGGACCTGCGCGTCCCGCTCGCGCCCGACGCCGGGGTCGCTCCCGCTGTGCCGGGTGAGCTCGCGGAGCTGATCCGCGGTGCCACGCGTGATCGGGCCGTCCGGCCCGCCGGCCGGATCCGGCGGGTGCGCACCGAGGCGCGGCTGTACGGCCGGGGTAACCGCGAGCTGGCGGTGGTGGTGCACGACGAGGTCACGCTCGCCACCCTGGGCAGCTCCACTGAGGTGGAGGCCTGGACAGAGGTCGAGCTGCGCGGCGCGTCCGCCGACGACTCCCTCCTCACCGAGCTGCAGAACCGGTTCACCGAGAGCGGGCTGCGGCACGCCGGGACCGCGCCCGACGAGGAACTGGACCGGCTGCTCCGACCGGCACCCAAGGCCCGTCCGTTGAAGGCCGGCAAGCGTGGCTCTGCAGGGGCGGTGCTGCTGGAGTACCTCGCGGCCCAGGCCGACCGGCTGGCAGCAGAAGAGCTGCGCGTGCGCCGTGGCGGACCGGACTCCGTGCACCAGATGCGCGTCGCATCCCGTCGTATGCGCAGTGCCCTGCAGGCCTACCGCCCGCTGCTCGACCGTAAGCGCACGGATCCGATCGTCGACGGCTTGCGCGAGCTGGGCCGCGCGCTCGCCCCCGCCCGCGACGCCGAGGTGCTGCACGAGCGGATCTCGGACGGGCTCGCCGCGCTCCCGGAGGAGCTGCGGCTCGGCCCCGCGCAGGCGCAGATGACGCGGTACTTCGCCCGGGCCGAGGCGGAGGCCAACGCCGCTGTGCTCACCGAGCTGGACAGCGAACGCCACGCCGGGCTGCGCTCGGCGATCGATGCGCTGATGGAGCGGCCTCCGCTGACGAAGCGCGCCGCACGTCCCGGACGCAAGGAGCTGCCCAAGCTGGTGGCCCGCACCGCCAAGCGGTTGGAGGATGCGGTGAAGGTCGCACACGACCCGACGGCCGAGGAGTCCGAACGGGACGTCGCGGTGCACAGCGCCCGCAAGGCCGGGAAGCGCCTCCGGTACGCCACGGAGGTGGCCACGCCGGCAGCGGGGGAGGACGCCAAGAGGTTCGCCAAGGCGCTCAAGGGCTTCCAGTCGGCGCTCGGGGAGCACCAGGACACCGTGGTCGCCCGCGAGACGCTGCGCGAGTTGGGCACACTGGCGCACCCGGCGGGGGAGAACGGCTTCAGTTTCGGACTGCTCTACGGGCGCGACGCCGCCCGCGCCGCCGAGATCGAGCGCGATCTCCCGGCGCTGTGGGCGCAGGCCTGGACCCGCCGCAACCGCCGCTGGCTCCGCTGAGCCCGGGGCGACTCACCTACGGGAAACGGGCGACTCGCGGGAACTCCCGCGAGTCGCCCGTTTCTTCTGCGCGAGTCGCCCGGTTTGTGCTCGCCAGTCGCCCGGTCGCACGGCTCGGGATCGCGCGGATCTTCCGGGCCGGGCGGGGTCCGGTTCGCCGGCCTGGCGCAGCACCCGTGGCACCATCGCCGTCGTGAACGAAGCTCGGGACGCCGTTGCCGATCTACGCCGGATCGCCTTCCTGCTGGAACGGGCGCACGAGTCCACCTACCGCGTGCGCGCGTTCCGCACGGCGGCCGCGGTGCTGGACAGGCGCGACGCCGACGAGATCGCCGGCCTGGTCCGCACGGGCGAGCTGGTGCGGCTGAAGGGCGTGGGTGAGGTCACCGCGCGCTGCGTGACGGAGTCGGTCGCGGGGGAGGAGCCCGACTACCTGCGCAAACTGGAGGAGACAGAACTCCCTCCGCTCGACGAGGCCGCCACGGCGCTGCGGTCGGCGATCCGGGGTGACTGCCACACCCACACCGACGCCTCCGACGGCGGCTCCCCACTGCGGGAGATGGTGCAGACGGCGCAGGAGCTGGGCCACGAGTACATGGTGATCACGGATCACTCACCGCGGCTGACCGTCGCGAACGGGCTGTCAGCCGATCGCCTGCGCGCTCAGATCAGACAGATCGCTGACCTCAACGCCGAGCTCGGTGGCGGTTTTCGGGTGCTCACGGGAATCGAGGTCGACATCAACGAGGACGGCTCGCTCGACCAGGACGATGGCCTGCTCGCCGAGCTGGACGTCGTCGTCGCGTCGGTGCACTCGAAGCTACGGATGCCACGTGCCGAGATGACCGAGCGCATGCTGACGGCCGTCGCGAACCCGCACGTCGACGTGCTGGGGCACTGCACGGGCCGGATGGTCACGGGCAACCGCAAGCGCCCGGAGTCGCAGTTCGACGCCGATGAGGTGTTCGCCGCCTGCGCGGAACAGGGGGTCGCGGTGGAGGTGAACTCCCGGCCCGAGCGGCTCGACCCGCCGAAGCGGCTCCTCCGGCTGGCGGTGGAGGCAGGCTGTTCGTTCACGATCGACACCGACGCTCACGCGCCGGGGCAGCTCGACTGGCTCCGCTACGGGTGCGAGCGCGCGGCTGCCTGCGACGTCGCCGCGGACCGAGTACTGAACACCCACCCACTCGAACGCTTCCTGACGCGCACCCACTGACCCGACCGACCGTTCCCTGGCGCCTACCGAGCGACATGGACACGTATCGCGAAATGCACGCACTGCTGTTGCTCGACATGCGTCCATGACGCGCCCCGAGAAGATCAGGCGCGGCGGGCCAGCAGGTCGTCGGCGGTGGGTGGGTCGGCTCCGCGCCGGGAACAGGTGATGGCCGCGGCCGCGACGGCCTCGGCGAGCAGGGCGTCCAGCGTCTCGGCGTCGACTGCCCGCAGGTCGGGGCGCGCGGTCGCGCCGAGCAGGTGCCGCCGGTGCAGGCCGGCGAGCAGGGCGGCGGAGAAGGTGTCGCCCGCCCCCACGGTGTCGACGACGGGAACGGCCACGCCGGGCCGCCGTGCGCGCACGCCCGTGGCTGTGCCGGCCAGCGCGCCCTCGCCGCCGAGGGTGACGGCGACGATCGCAGGTCCGCGTCCTAGCCAGTCCTCCAGTACAGCCTCCGGTGTCGAGCCGGGGACGAGCCACTCGAGATCCTCGCTGCTCACCTTGACCACGTCGGCCACAGCGAGCACCTCGTGCGCACCGGCGAGCACCACGGAGGGATCGCCCATGAGCAGGGGGCGGCAGTTGGGGTCGTAGCTGATCGTGGTGGTGGGCGCGGCGCTGGTGAGCAACTCGCGCAGGACGGCGGCACCGGGCGGGGTGGTCAGGGCGAGCGAACCGGAGTGGAGTGCGACGACCGGCCCGTCGAGCGCCCCGGCCAGCTCATCCGATGTCCACTGCCAGTCGGCGGTGCCGGCGATCCGGAAGTCGTAGCTCGGCCCTCCGTCGGAGTCGACGGCCACCATCGCCATCGACGTCTGCTCACGGGCGTGCACCGCATGGTCGAGCTCGACCCCGTTGACGGTGAGGTGTTCGCGGATCCGGCGACCGAGCATGTCGTCGGCGATGCGGGCGAGTAGCCGCGCGGGCACACCGAGCCGGGACAGAGCGACGGCGACGTTGGCAGGGCTGCCGCCGGGTGCCACTTCGAAGTAGCCGTTCACCGGCGCCGGGACGAGGTCGATGAGCGCCTCGCCCGCCACGGCGACGATGCCGGTCTCGCTGTGTGGAGTGATACCCGCTCCTCTCTTCGGGGCAGGTGATCACCCGCCGCCCGTCATGCTGGCGGCTGCGGGCGGGCGGCGCCATCCTCAGCGCCGAGCTGTTTCCGCCGCGGCCGGTCCGGGAGGGCGCACGCGTGGAGCGACGGGGCCCGTGATCGGGTCGTGATGAGCAGACGGATGCACCGTAGTTCGCATCCAGCCGTACCCGCGGCGTGCCGCAAAAATGTTCCTTTCGTGCGGTTTTCATGACCGTAACGACGGAGTGCATTGACATTGTCCGGTCCGGGCTGCAGCGTTACCTGAGTCTTTAAGTGGCGAGTAAGCGCCGGCTGCCACCGATGAGAACCCGAGAGGACCGGTTGGTGTCAAAGGAAATCCTTGTCGCTTTACGTGTGGATATCGACGCCATGGCGGGGTGGCTCGCTCGTACGGTGGTGAATACATCGCTGGGCACGACGGGGTGTGCCGGGTG
>DASYES010000318.1:0-1858 GCA_036498885.1 Pseudonocardia sp. | reverse complement strand
TCGAGCGGGTTGACGGTGATGGACACGCCGAGCAACAGCGCCACCGGCACGAGCACGACGACGGGCGCGAGCCCGCGCACTCCTGCCGCGAACGCCTTGGCCAGCACGATCGCGGCCCGCGGCGTGGGCGTCACCATGACCTTGGTGAGGATGCCGGCGTCGCGGTCCCAGATGATCTGGATGCCCAGGAAGATCGAGATGAACAGCGCGGACTGCGCGAGGATGCCCGGTGTCAGGTACTCGAGGTAGGACAGGTCGCCGGTCGGGATCGCCCGGACGCGGTTGAAGATCGTGCCGAAGACGAGCAGCCACAGCACCGGCTGCGCCATGCGCGTGAACAGCTCGGTCTGGTCGCTGCGGAGCTTCTGCAGCTCGACGAGGATGAGCGCCCACGTCCGCACGGCGAGCAGGCGGACGGGCTCAGCCCAGCTTGCGGGCGGTCGTGCGACTGCGACGGACATCCCTCATCCCCTTCTGCTCCTCCGCCATGGCCAGGTCGGCACCGGCGTACTTGCGGAACACGTCGTCGAGCGTGGCGTCCGGGCCGATCTCGGCGCGTAGGGCGGCGGGGGAGCCGGTGACCTGCAGCCTGCCCCGGTGCATGAGGGTCACGACGTCGCACAGCTCGTCGGCCTCTTCCATGTAGTGCGTGGTCAGAAGCACGGTCATGCCGTAGTCGGCGCGCATCTGGCGCACCCGCTCCCACACCCCGGCGCGGGCGATCGGGTCGAGCCCGACCGTCGGCTCGTCGAGCACGAGCAGTGGTGGATGGTTCACCAGTGCCTGGGCGAGCTCGAGCCGGCGGATCATGCCGCCGGAGTAGGTGCCGGCCTTGCGGTCGGCGACCGGCAGGAGGTCCATCGCGCCCAGTGCCTCGTCGACCCGCGCCGGCCGCTCGGCCCGGGGGACGTCGAACAGCCGGGCGAACCACATCACGTTCTGCCGCCCGGTGAGCGCCGCCTCGATGGAGAGCTGCTGGGGCACGTAGCCGAGCTTGCGGCGAACATCGGTGGCATGGCGGCGGACGTCGAGCCCGAAGACACGGACGCTGCCCTCCTGCACGGGGAGCAGCGTGTTCAGCACGCGGATCGTGGTGGTCTTGCCCGCCCCGTTGGGGCCGAGCAGCCCGACCACCTCGCCCGCGTTGATGCGTAGGTCGAGGTGGTCGACGGCGACGGTCTCGCCGAACCGGTGGACCAGCCCGGTGCACTCGAGCGCGATCGCCGGTTCCGTTTCGCGCGCCGACGCCTGGTTCGGACGTGTGGCCGGTTCGCTCACGGTTGCACCTCCTCGCGCTCGCGCTCGTGCTCCCGCTCCAGTACCCGCAGTGCCTCTGCCAGCGCCTCCAGCGCGTCGATGCCGCCTGCCAGGTCGGCCACCTGCCGCGGGGTGAGCCGGTCCAATGCGTCGTGCAGCACAGTGCGCCGCCGCTCCTTGACCAGTGCTGCCTTCTCCTGTGCCTGCGGTGTGAGGGTGAGCCGGCCGATGCGTCGGTCGAGCGGATCGGTCTCGCGGAGCATGTGACCCGCCCCGACGAGCTGCGTGACGATCGTCGAGACGCTGTTGGGCGCCAGCGCGAGCTCCTGGGCGACATCCGCCACGGGGCTGCCCGGGCGCTTGCTGACCGCCGCCAGCACCTCCCGCTGCGACACCGAGAGCGTGTCGCGCTCGAACATGTGGCCTGCGGCCCGGCGCAGCAGCCTGCGCAGCGCGCCGATGGCGGGCATCAACGCGTCGGAGACGGCGTCAGCGGTAGCGGGGGTGCGGGGCGGCGACATGCCCGGGAGCCTATACCTCTGATGCAGAGTTAATCTGCCGCAGACATGATCACGCGTCAGCCGAGGAGTGAACCGGTGAG
>DASYES010000317.1:0-5843 GCA_036498885.1 Pseudonocardia sp. | reverse complement strand
ATGTCTGTCGGCAAGTGTAGGTCAGGTCCGCACTCTGGTGGGCACGGAAAAATTCGGCTACCGGCTTTGCCGAGAATTCGTAATGGCCTGAATGTCGGCGCTCGTGCAGCCGGTGCGGGTCTGGCTCGAAGAGTCGCCGGCGTGGCGCATCTCTGCTGGACCAGGCCTCGCAGGCGGCGCAGCAGGTGCGCGGCCGCTCTCGGTTGACACAGCTGAAACACGAGAAATTGCTCCCCGGGTCCGGTGCGCCGTGATGCGTTGGGACGCCCGATTTCGGTGGTGTTTCAGGCGGGGTAGAGAATTCCTCTCTGCCCCAATTCCGGTTGCCTTTGGAGGATTTGTTCGTGGCCTTCGGTCGGCCTTGTCGATCGTTTCGTCTCTGATCACGCTTTTTCCCGGCCGCGGAACCGACGGTCGACCCGTCCATGGGAAGAGAACGCCGGCCGTGTCGGCACCGGATTCGAGCAGCGCGCACGAGAAGGGCCCTCTGAGGTGCGTGTCCGCACGTCAGAGGGCCCTTCTCCGGGTTGTGTCAGTCCAGGTAGTCGCGCAACACCTGCGACCGTGACGGGTGGCGCAGCTTCGACATCGTCTTCGACTCGATCTGCCGGATCCGCTCGCGGGTGACCCCGTAGACCTGGCCGATCTCGTCGAGTGTGCGCGGCTGGCCGTCGGTGAGGCCGAACCGCAGCCGGACGACTCCCGCCTCGCGCTCGGAGAGCGTGGCGAGCACCGACTGGAGCTGGTCCTGCAGCAACGTGAAGCTCACCGCGTCGACCGCGACGACCGCCTCGGAGTCCTCGATGAAGTCGCCGAGCTGGCTGTCGCCCTCGTCGCCGATGGTCTGGTCGAGAGAGATCGGCTCCCGGGCGTACTGCTGGATCTCCAGCACCTTCTCCGGGGTGATGTCCATCTCCTTGGCCAGCTCTTCCGGGGTGGGCTCGCGACCCAGGTCCTGGAGCAGCTCACGCTGGATGCGGCCGAGCTTGTTGATGACCTCGACCATGTGCACCGGGATGCGGATGGTGCGGGCCTGGTCGGCCATGGCGCGTGTGATGGCCTGCCGGATCCACCAGGTGGCGTACGTGGAGAACTTGTAGCCCTTGGTGTAGTCGAACTTCTCCACCGCGCGGATCAGACCGAGGTTGCCCTCCTGGATGAGGTCCAGGAACGCCATGCCACGGCCGGTGTAGCGCTTGGCCAGCGAGACCACGAGTCGCAGGTTGGCCTCGAGCAGGTGGTTCTTGGCACGCTCGCCGTCGCGGACGATCCAGCGTAGATCGCGGCGCAGCTGAGGGGAGACCTTCTCGCCGGCGTCGATGGAGCGGCGCATGCGCTCGGCGGCGTAGAGGCCGGCCTCGATGCGCTTGGCGAGCTCCACCTCCTCCTCCGCGTTCAGCAGCGCGACCTTGCCGATCTGCTTCAGGTACGCGCGCACCGAGTCGGCTGAGGCGGTGAGCTCGGCGTCCTTGCGGGCCTGCCGCAGGGCCTCCGACTCCTCCTCGTCCCAGACGAAGTCGCCCGACTTCTGAGGGGTGGCGGAGCGCTCCCGTTGGGCAGGGCTGCGACGGTTGGCGCCGGTGTTGGCGACCTCGTCGTCGTCCTCGTCGTCGTCCTCGTCGTCGTCCGCCGCGGCGTCACCACCCTCGGCCACGTCGCCGACCAGGTCGGCATCGAGTTCGACGTCGACCTCCTCGAGGTCGGTGGGCTCGCCGTCGAGTTCGACGTCGGCGCCCTCGAGATCGGTGGGCTCGCCCTCGCGCGCGGGATCGCCGGCCGCCTTTCGGGCGGGGCCCCCGTTCTTTTTCGCCGGGGTACCCGTGCGCGACCGCGGCGACTTCGTCGCGGTCTTGGCGGACGCGCCCGTCCGTGAACGGGTACGTGCGGGTGCGGGACTCGTCGTCTCAACTGACGAGTCGATGCGGGTTGCGGAGTCTGCGGCTGCCACTAGGCCCTCTCGCTACGGTGCGCTCTGCGGTGCGCCGGGACGCGTATGAGATCCGGCTGCAGGTCGAGATGTTGTCGGATACCGCGCCGGATCGCCGTCCTGGTGCTTCATGGAGGCCATCCCGCATCGGGGTACCGCGTCATTGTAACTGCGTGTGCTCCAGACGTCCGCGCCTCGCCACGCGAATCGTCAACGATCCGTGTCTGCCCGGGTACAACCACGTCACTCAGACGTGCCGTGTGGTCGGATGATGTCCGTGAACGAGGCCCGTCCGACCGCACCGATCGATCCCGGAACGCCGTCCACCGACGACCCGGAAGAGTTGCGCCGCATCGCCGAGCGCCTCGTCCGGGAGGCGGCCGAACACCTACGTGGGTTGCCCCGTCCGTGGGACGAGGACAGTTCCGCGGGGTCGGGGCGGAGTGTTTCCACGAAGAGCACGCCCACAGACGTGGTCACTGCGTCCGACCATGCGCTGGAGACCCTGATACGGGACCGGATCGCGCAGCTGCGGCCCGGTGACGCGGTGATGGGGGAGGAGCACGGCGGCACCGCCGATGGCGCACGGACGCTGTGGGTCGTCGACCCCATCGACGGCACCGTCAACTTCCTCTACGGCATGCCCTGGTACGCGGTGTCGGTTGCGGCGGTGCGCGACGGGGAGTCCGTGGCCGGGGCCGTGATCGAGCCGGCGTCGGGACGGCTGTGGAGCGCGGCGGTCGGCGGCGGGGCCACCTGCGACGGAAAGCCGCTGCGGGTCTCCGCCGCGTCCGACGTGTCGCTCTCGTTGCTCGCCACCGGCTTCTCCTACCGCGCCGAGCGCCGGGTGCGCCAGGTGCGCATGATCGGTGAGCTCCTGCCACTCGTGCGCGACGTGCGGCGCACCGGCTCGGCGGCGCTGGACCTGTGCGCGGTGGCAGCCGGGTGGGCGGATGCCTACCTCGAGCACGGGTGCAGCTGGTGGGACTGGGCAGCCGGTGCGCTCATCGCCACCGAGGCGGGCGCCGTGGTGCGCACTCCCGGCCCGACCGGCAGCGTGCCGCCCGACGACGGGCTCGGTGCCGATGCACTCTTCGCCGCGACCCCGGGGATCGCCGAGGAACTCGCCGCGCTGGTCCGCGAGCACGGAGCGACGTCGGTCTGACACCCACCCGAGCCCGGTCGGGCGCGACCTAGCAGCTCGCGCTGCGGGCCTCCTCGAGCAGCGTGGGGTCCACCTGCGGCGCCCGAGGCGCGTCCGCCGCGTTCGGGTCGGCGTTCGGGTCGGCGTTGGCGGAGCCGTCCGTGCCCCCGGTCGGAGCTGCCGACAACTGGTCCAGTACGTCCTGCGCCTGCGTGCCGGGGTTGATGTCGCCGAACGCGGTGCCCACCGCGACGTCGACGGTGCCCTCGGTGCGCCCGTCGCGCACCATCTCGGCGCAGGGCAGCACCAGAGCCAGCGTGCTGGCCGCAGCCTCGCCGGTCGAACCGAAGCGCAGCTGGGCGCTGCACTCCAGGTTCTCGTCCGGGTAGAAGGGGTCGTTGGCAGGCGGGGCCGCCTCGCCGAAACCGAGGTCGCCCAGCTGCGCGGCCACCAGGTTGGCCTGGCCGCGCTGCCCGCCCGCGTTCAGCACCCGCACCTGAACGGACGAGGGCGGGACGGGCGGCACGGCGACGATCTCCTCGGACGACACGACCTGGCCGGGTAGCGGGCCGGTTGCCGGCACCGGGCACTGCGCGGTGCCCGCAGGACCGGAGGCGTTCACCAGCACCGTGGTCCACACGACCACCGCGGCGACCGCGAGCACGGACACCACGACCACGACGGGACCGCGCCTGCGTCGCTGGTAGGGCCGCAGGCGGCGCATCGTTCCGCCCGTCATCACGTCAGACCATCTGCGAGCACGTGGTGCCCCAGTGCCACCAGGGGGTCGACGCTGCCCTCCAGACCGGCACCCATGGACACCGGCACCATCCCCGTGCGCACCCGCGCCAGGATCCCGGCCAGCACGACCGCCAACTTGAACGCACCGAACGCCACGTACCAGGGCAGCGGTTCCAGGTCGAGGCCCGATCCCGCGGCGTAGGCGCGCGCGACGTCGGCGCGATCCAGGAACCCGGGCAGCTGCGTGGGGCTCGGGATGTGCCGCGACGCCTGCCAGATCGGGTGGTCGTCGGCGTCCCGCCAGTAGACGAGGAGCAACCCGAGGTCGGCGAGGGGGTCGCCGAGCGTCGAGAGTTCCCAGTCGAGCACGGCCCGGATCCGACCCGGGTCGGCGGCGTCGAACAGGCAGTTGTCGATGCGGTAGTCGCCGTGCACGATCGTGTGGCGTTGTGTGGCGGGCAGTGCGGCGGCCAGGGCGTCGGCGAGCCTGGTCAGCTCCGCAACGGTCTCCTCGGTCACCGGGATCCCGGCGGACCGGGCCTGCTCCCACTGGGTGTTCCAGCGCCGCACCTGGCGGGCCATGAAGCCCTCCGGCCTGCCGAAGTCACCCAGCCCCACCGCGTTGTGGTCGACGGCGTGCAGCGCGACCAGCACGTCGACCAGCGCCTCGCTCGCGCGCCTGCGCTCGTCCTCGGTGGTCGCCCAGCCCGGCGGCAGCTCGCCGAGCGGGACGACGCCGTCCACGAGCTCCATCACGAAGCACGGCGCGTCGACCGGCGGGCCGCCTGCCGACGTCGCCAGCACGCGGGGGACGGGCACGGGCGTGCCGGCCAGTGCGGAGATCACGCGCTGCTCACGACCCATGTCGTGGGCTGTGGCAGCGACTTCCCCGACCGGCGGGCGGCGCAGCACGACGGCGCCTGCGGGGCTGTCGACACGATAGGTGAGGTTCGACCGGCCGGCACCGATCGGGCGCAGGCTGCTCTGCAGCCACGCGGGGTCGCCGAGGCGTTCGGCCAACCAGGCGCCGACAACTGTCGCGTCTGCTCCGGGATGGACGTCGGGGACGGGCCGCGGGCCGCCGGTGACGCCGCGGTCGGAGGGGAGTGCCACGACGGGCACCCTAATGGCCCTGCGCGCGCACGGCGGGGCAGCGGGCGCGTGTCGACACCCTGGGCTACCCTCTGCGCCCCGGGGCAGTCCGAGCACTTGACGGCGTTATATCCGATCCAGTCATGGCCCGGGTTCAGCTGAGACGCACGTCACTCCAATGCCGGGCACAAAGCCCAGCGCTGCCGCGTTGTCCAGCCGCACGAAGACGACAGGTGTGTTAAGAGGGTGGGAACGATGGCGACCGACTATGACGCGCCCAGGCGCAACGAGACAGACGATCTGGCCGAGGATTCTCTCGACGAGCTGAAGGCCCGTCGCAACGAGGCCCAGTCGTCCGTCGTCGATGTGGACGAGTCGGACACGGCGGAGAGCTTCGAGCTGCCCGGCGCCGACCTGTCCGGCGAGGAGCTCACGGTCAAGGTGCTGCCCAAGCAGGCGGACGAGTTCACCTGCGCAAGCTGCTTCCTGGTGCACCACCGCAGCAGGCTGGCCGAGAGCAACGGCTCGCAGTACATCTGCCGCGACTGCGCCGCCTGACGATCAGGGCTGCCCGACCATTCGGGCTACCTGATGATTCAGGCTGCGTGACGACGGGGCACGGCGTCCGCTCGACGGGCTTCGACGGTCAGATGTAGTAGTGGCGCCGGGGCAACCCGGCGCTCAACGGGCGGCGCCACAACACCGGCGCCGCCCGACCGACACGGCCCCGAACCGGCATTCCGGTCCGGGGCAGCGTCGTTTCGGGGTGAGGTTTCGGAGTGTTGTTTCCTGGATGGGGTTTTCCGGGGCCGGACGCAGCGCAGTCCGCGCCTCATCTCACCGCTGGAGTGCGGCGACCAGGGCCTCCGGGTTGCGGACGCTGAAGACCCAGTACGGGGTGGCGTCGTCCGGATCGGTGACCTCGACCCGCACGACGGG
>DASYES010000316.1:0-2040 GCA_036498885.1 Pseudonocardia sp. | reverse complement strand
CTCGGTGCACCGGGGTGGCCACACCGGTCACGATGCCGGACCGGGCCGACTTGTGGTGGGTGGCGTTGATGTCGACGCCGACCGCGAACGGCCGGTCCACGGTCTGACCGTGCATGACCGCACCCATCGAGCCCAGAGTCTCGGCGAGCACGCAGGACGCGCCACCGTGCAGCAGCCCGTACGGCTGTGTGTTGCCCTCGATCGGCATGGTGCCGACCACCCGCTCCGGGCTCGCCTCGCTGAGCTTGATGCCCATCCGCTCCCCGAGGGTCCCGCCGCCCCCGGTGGCGAATAGATCCCGAACGCTGTCGGCCGCTATGTCCATTCGGAGAACGTTACCGGTGGGGCACCTCTCGCGCGTTTGTGACTTCGGCCCTACTCTCATCCACCGGATCGGGAACCAACCGGATCGGCAACCAAACAAGCAGGAGGCACCATGACCGAGCCGCAGGAGACCGTCGAGACCCGGGGCGACGACCGCGTCGACCTGATCGCCACGGACACCACGGGCGACGGGCGGCCGGACGTCTGGGTCACCGACACCGACGGCGACGGCAAGCCCGACCTCTTCCAGCTCGACACCGACGGGGACGGTCAGGTCGACGTCACCATGGTCGACCTGGACCAGGACGGAAACCCGGAGGCGGTCGTCGACGGCGACGGTGGCGTTCCGCCGCAGGCCTAGTTTCTAGGCGCCGCCCAGCGCGGAGAGGGCCACCCACAGCACGGCGATTGCCACGACCGTGCTGAGCACGCTCCACGCGGTGTGCCGCCACGAGCGCGGCCCCGCGACGCCGTCCGGGTGGCCCAGCAGGATCAGCATGTCGCGCTGCTGCTGGATCTCCGCGCAATGGCGCCGGGTGGCACCGTCCCGTCCGCGGCTCAGCTCCACCGCCAGCCTTGCCTGGGCACGTTGTAATCGGCGTACGGCGATCCTGGCCCGCCGCCCGGCCTGCGCTCCGGCATGCCGGCGGGCCGCCGCCCGCCGCGATCCCGAGCCGAGCACCGCGAGTTCACCCGTGGTGATCAGCGCGGGATCGCGGAGCGTGGCGAGCTGGCCGACGTAGAAGTCGGCCTCCCGGTCGTGCACGTGCCGCACCAGCAGCACGATGAGCAGCAGCGGCGGCAGTCCCTTGAGCAACAGAACGGCCAGCAGCGCCAGCGGCCCGTTCCCCGGGCCGTCGCCGAGCAACGGCGAGTTCCATAACATGTGGGAGGCCCAGGCGCCGAGCACGGCGAGCGCCGCGATACCGATCCGGTGGGCCAGGCCGCGGTCCCGGTGCAGCACCAGGTATCCGATGCCGGCGCCGGCCAGCGCGCTGAAGAGCGTGTGACTCCACACCCCGGAGAGGAAGCCGCGCAGCAGGAACGTCGCGACCACCGGCTGCACCTGGTCGCCCTGCCCGGCCAGCGCGACGTTCCCGACGGCGAAGACGATGTTCTCGGTGATCTGGAAGCCCAGGCCGACCATGGCGCCGTAGACGACGCCGTCCAGCACGCTGTTCACCTGCGAGCGCGCGATCAGCACGATCGCCACCACGCCGAGCGTCTTCGCCGTCTCCTCGACGCTCGGCCCGGCCAGCGCCGCTCCCCAGTCGGCGGCCAGGTGCGGGGACCCGAGCTTGGCGATCAGGTCCTCGAGCGCGGCACGGGCCGGGATGGACACCGAGGTGGCCACCACGGCTCCCCACGCGAACGCGACGACGAGCAGCTCGATCGGTTCCCGCTCGAGGAAATCGAGCTCGGAGACAAAAACCCAGAAAGGCACGGCGAGGAGGGCGAACAGCACGACGGCGGTCACGGTTGCTTTCGGGTACGCCTCGACGAAGCGCCCGGCAACCTGAGCCATCCGTCCGGCACCCAGTACCAGCAGGGCCGCGACCACCCAGAACGCGGGCACCCGGAGCAGGCCGGACGTGCGGATACCGCCGGCGGCCGGCCGCACCGCCGTCGGGGTCACCGCGGCGCCCCGTCGTGCCGCAGGGTCCGGGTACTGCGTTCGATGAGGGGCAGCGTGCGTCCCAGATCGAGCTCGCCACC
>DASYES010000315.1:0-5433 GCA_036498885.1 Pseudonocardia sp. | reverse complement strand
GTCCACGCCCAACTCACCGCACCACGCGACGAGGGCGAGGGCACAGGGCCGGTCGATCATGGTCTCGAGGTCGGGCACCTCCGCCGCGGCCTGCACCCGGTAGCGCCCGTCGGTGCACAAGCGGCTGTGGGAGTCGCCGTCCGCGTGTATGAGCAGCGCCGCATTGGACCCGGTGAACCCCGTGAGATAGCGGATGTTCACGAGGTCGGTCACAAGCAGTGCGTCGACGCCGCCAGCAGGGAGCAGCTCGCGCAGGGCGGCGCGACGCGACGAGGAGGACATCCCCGCACTTTACGACCACCGCTGCGCGCATTCGCGGATGTGTCCGTACGGCGATCACGGGGTACGAGGTGACCATGAGAATCGGAACGAGCATCGGCCTGATCGCGATCGGGCTGATCCTGGCCCTCGCCGTCCGGGTCGACCTCGGGGGCCTCGACCTTCAGCTCATCGGCTGGATCCTCGCCGTCGTCGGCGTGGTCGGACTCGTGGCCAGCCTGCTCATCGCTCGGCAGAGCCGCCCGGTGATCACGCGCGACGAGGTGCATCAGCCGCACGTCCACGACCAGCGCTACTGACCGCCGACGTGCCGGCCCCGGCCTGACGGGCCGGTGCCGGCGCAGCCTGATCCGCTCGCCATCTTGACCATGAAGCGGCTAAGTGATTTAGTCACTTAATGCCTCGCGCCGAGCGGACATTGTCCGAGCAACTATCCGACGACATCGTCGAGATCATCCGCGCCGAGCGCCTCGGTCCCGGCGACGCGCTCGCCCCCTCGCGCGATCTCGCCCGCCGCCTCGACGTCACCACCCCGACGCTCCGCGAAGCCCTGCGCCGGCTCGAAGCCACCGACGTCGTGCAGTTCCGGCACGGCTCGGGCACCTATGTCGGGCCCGGCATCCACCGCAGGCTGCTGGCCAACCCGCACGGCCCGCGCATCGACCGGGAGACCGTGCTCGAGCTCGTCGAGGCGCGCCTCGTGCTGGAGCCCGCCATCGCCGCGGCCGCCGCCCGCACGCGGGCCGAGGAGGGCGTGCGTCAGCTGGAGGCGGCCGTCACGAACGCCCTGCAGCCCCCGGTGCAGGGCGTCCGTCCGGCGGTGCATTTCCACGTCGCGCTCGCCACCACGAGCGGCAACGCGCTGCTGCGCGAGACGCTCGAAGCGCTGCTGCACGTCCGGGCCCTTGACCAGATCGAGATCCGCCACCGGTACGACAACCGGGAGCGCGACCACGCCGAGCACGTCCAGATCCTCGACGCCGTCCGGAGCGGCGACGAGGAGTCCGCGGAACGCATCACCCGCGAGCACCTGATGGCGATCCGGGACGTCATCGCTGCCGCCGATCTCCCCCGGTCCGGCGAGTGAGCCGCCCGATGCGGCTGGGCGACATGACCACCGCGGAAGCGGCAGAGGCGGTGACAGCGAGCCCGGTCGTGATCATCCCGGCCGGGGCTTTCGAACAGCACGGGCCCGGGATGCCACTCGCCACCGACCAGATCCGGGCCGAGGCGGTGGTCGACAACGTGGTCGCCGAGCTGGGCGGGCGGGCCCTGATCGGGCCGCCGCTTCCCGTCGGCGTCTCCCCCCACCACGCCCGCTTCTGCGGCACGGTCTCCCTCACCACCGCCACCTTCGCCGCGCTGGTGCGCGAGTACGCCGACAGCCTGTACCGCCACGGCTGGCGGAAGATCCTCGTGGTGACCGGGCACGGCGGCAACAACGCCACCCTCACCACCGTCGCCCAGGACCTGCTGACCACGCACCCCGACCTGCAGTTCGCCTGGACCCCCATCACAGCGCTCGCCTCCGACGTCATCGCGGAGATGCACCTCAGCGAGGTGCACGGGCACAGCGGCGAGGCCGAGACCGCACAGATGCTCTTCCTGGCTCCGCACCTCCTGCACCTGGACCGACTCGTCGCGGGCGCCCGCTCCCGCGCCGACCTCGGTCCGCTCGCCGGGTTGGTGCTGCGCGGCAGCGCTCCCACCCTGACCGTCCGCTACGACCTGCTCAGTGCGAACGGCGTGCTGGGCGATCCGCGGCGGGCCACCTCCGATGACGGGGCAGCGATCGTCGACGCCGTGGTGCGCCGGATCGTCGCCTTCGTCGAGGAATGGCTGACCACCGAGATCGAAGGAGGCAACGATGGGAAGCAGGACAGCTCGAGTCATCGGAGTGCTGGGGGCCGCCCTGACGGGGCTCGCCGTCATGGGGAGCTTTCTCGCCCCGCCCGCAATGGCGTCGCCGCCACCCCGACCAGCCGTGAGTGACGCCGCGGGGTGCCGGTCATCGCCGGACCAGAAGCCCGGCACCAGCGTCGAGCACACCATTCACAGCGGTGGGCGCGACCGGACCTACCAGCTGCATCTCCCGAAGAACTACAGCGCCGACCACTCGTGGCCGCTGATCCTTGCGTTCCACGGCCGCGGCAACACCGGCGTGGGCACCGAGGAGTTCTCCAAGCTCTCGACGCTCCCGGCCGTTGTCGCCTACCCCAACGGCGTGGTGGGCACCGGGGACGGGGACCGTCAGGCGTGGCAGGGCGCGCCCTACGCCGCGGCCGGAGTGGACGACGTGGCGTTCACCGGGGACCTGCTGGATTCACTCGAGAAGACGCTGTGCGTCGACCAGCGGCGGGTCTACGCCACCGGGAAGTCCAACGGCGCCGGGTTCACCGGGGTCCTCGCCTGCCGCATGGCCGACCGGTTCGCCGCCATCGCTCCGGTCGCGGGGGCCTTCTACGGACAGACCGGCGACGACTGCCATCCGTCCCGCCCGGTGCCGGTGATCGAGTTCCACGGCACGGCCGACGCGACCATCCCCTACGGCGGCGCCGCCGACCGCGACCTTCCCGCGATCAAGGACTGGGTCGCGGCCTGGGCCGGGCGTGACGGGTGCAGCGCCAAGCCCGTCGAGAAGAGCCTCGGGGCAGACGTCACGGAGTCGCGCTGGACGGGCTGTGATCGCGGGGCGGAGGTCCGCCACGTCGCCGTCGAGGGCGGTGGGCACACCTGGCCTGGCGCTGACAGCTACAGCGGCGGTGGCGTCACGACCCAGACCATCGAGGCGCACGAACTGATCTGGCAGTTCTTCAGCAGATTCCGGCTGCCCACGGGCTGAGCCCGCTCGCACGACCCCCCGTCGTCAACGGTGATCGATCGAGGAGACGCCATGACCACCCGAGTCCCCGAGGACTCCGGCGCCCCCGCAACGCTTGTGAAGGTTGCGGAGCCCCGGTTGCCACTGATCATCCGCGCGATGGGCGGGATCGAGCGGGTCGGCAACGCCCTGCCCCACCCGTTCTGGCTGTTCTGGATCCTGTCCGGGATCCTCGCGGTCGCCAGCGCCGTGCTCGCCGGTATCGGCGTGTCGGTGGTGTCGCCGAGCGACGGCGAGACCGTCACCGTTCGGAACCTGCTGAGCGGTGACGGTCTGGCCATGGCCGTCTCCACGATGGTCGACAACTTCGCGTCGTTCCCCCCGATGGCCACGATCGTCGTGGTGATCATGGGGGTGGCGGTGGCCGAACGCAGTGGCTTCCTGGCGGCGCTGATGCGGGTGAGCGTCTCGCGGGTGTCGGCGTCGTGGGTGGTCTTCGCCGTCGCCTTCGCCGGCACGGTGGCCCACGTCGCCTCCGCGGCCGCGTACATCATCCTGGTGCCGCTCGGGGGCTTCGCCTTCCGTGCTGTGGGCCGGTCCCCGATCCTCGGCATCGTCGTCGCCTACACCGCCATCGCCTCCGGGTACGACGCCAGCCCCGTCCCCACCCCGAACGACGCGATCTTCGCCGGCATCACCACCGCGGCGGCCCGGATCATCGATCCCGAGGCGTACGTCTCGCCGCTCAGCAACTGGTTCTTCAACATCGCCTCGTCGCTCGTGCTCGCCGTGGTGATCACGCTGGTGACGAAGTTCGTGCTCAGCCGTCGGCCGGACCTCGATTCCGACCCCGAAGCCGACCTGGAGGACATCGGCTCACTCGGCCTCAGCGCCGCTGAGCGTTCGGGCGTGCGATCGGCGCTGGGCGCCCTGCTGGCCGCGCTCGTGGTGCTGACGCTCGTGATGCTGCCCGTCTCCTCACCGCTGCGCGGCGACGGCGGCAGCATCGTCGACTCGCCACTGCTCGACGGGATCGCCGCCGTGGTGGCGTTGCTGTTCGTCCTGGTCGGGATCGTCTACGGCCGTCGAGCGGGCACGATCACGACGGCGAGCGACGTCCCGAACCTGATGTTGCAGGGCATCAAGCAGATGGCCCCGGTACTCGTCCTCTTCTTCGCGATCGCCCAGTTCCTCGCCTACTTCGACTGGAGCCACATCGGCGACGTCGTCGCGGTGGAGGCGGCCGAGGCACTGCAGGCCAGCGGTGCGCCCATCGTGGTCGTGTTCCTGCTGGTCCTCGTACTTCTGACGCTGGTCAACATCATGGTCACCAGCGGCTCGGCGATGTGGGCCGTGTCGGCTCCGGTGATCGTCCCGATGTTGATGCTCGTGGCTGTCCCGCCCGAGACCACCCAGGCGCTGTTCCGGATCGCCGACTCGGGATCCACCGCGATCACGCCGATGAGCCCCTACTTCGTCATGGCGCTGGGCTTCCTGCAGCGCTACCGCAAGGACGCCGGCATCGGGACGCTCGCGTCCTACACGCTCCCGCTGGCCGTCGCCATGACCGTGGTGTGGACCCTGCTGTTCCTGGCCTGGTGGTACATCGGTATCCCGCTCGGGCCCGGTGCGCCCGTGCGGTAGTCCGGGCCGTCAGGTCTGCGCGGCCCCGGCGATCCAGCGCAGCGCGAGCGCGTAGCCGTCGACGCCGAGCCCGACGATCACTCCGCTCGCCACCGCGGAGATGTAGGAGTGGTGACGGAACTCCTCACGGGCGTGCACGTTGGTGATGTGCACCTCTACCAGGGGTGCTGTGAGCTGGGCGCACGCATCGCGCACCGCCACGGAGGTGTGGGTCCACGCCGCGGCGTTGAGCACCACGGGAGTGGCGGCGTCGGCGGCCTCATGCAGCCAGCCGAGCAGCTCTCCCTCGTGATCGGTCTGCCGGACCTCGACGGCCAGGCCCACCTCGCCGCCGGTGCGCTTGCACAGGGCCACGAGGTCGGCGTACGTCGTTGCGCCGTACAGGGCGGGTTCCCGGGTGCCGAGCCGGCCGATGTTCGGCCCGTTCAGCACGAGCACGGGCCGCAGATCACCCACGGGAACTTCGCTCACTGCTGTATCGCTCACTGGGACACCGCCGCGTACGCCTTCTCCAACAGCTCGGGCGCAGGCCCCTCCAGACGACCGGGGGTCGCGACCCCGTCCAGCACGACGAAGCGCAGCTTCCCCCCGCGCGTCTTCTTGTCTCCGCGCATCGTCTGCACGAGCTCGGGCAGCACTCCGGGGACGTAGGCGACCGGCAGGCCGATCGACTGCAGGATCGCGCGGTG
>DASYES010000314.1:0-2255 GCA_036498885.1 Pseudonocardia sp. | reverse complement strand
GCTGGCCCGGCGCGCGTGACGAGCACGCCGGCCAGGGCGTCAGGAGGCTGTTCCTCTGCCACGCGGCAACCGCTGCAGCAACCGGTGGCGTCGACGAGGCAGGGCAGAGCGTTACGGGGGAGATCGGCATGATCAGAGGGTGGCTGACCGGTCGCCGGGGCCACATCCACGTCCGGCGGTGGGTGCCCTGTGTCCCGCCGTCGGCTGTGCTGATGCTGCTGCACGGTCTCGGTGAGCACAGTGGCCAGTACGCCCCCCTCGCCGAGACCGCGGCCGAGGCAGGCATCGAGACCTGGGCCCTCGACCATGCCGGGCACGGCTTCAGCGACGGCGAGCGCATGCTCGTCGAGCACATCGACGATCTCGTGGCCGACGCCGAGACGCTGCTCGGACGCATCGCGGGGACCCGGCCCCGGATGCCGGTGGTGGTGGCCGGGCACTCGCTCGGGGCAGCGGTGGCCACGCTGCTGGTCGGGGAGATCCGCACCGGGTCGGTCCGCCCGGGGATCGGGGCCGCGGCCCGGCCCACCGACCCGGCCGCCGACATCGCGGGCCTGGTCCTCACCGGTTCCTCGCCGCTCCACGGAGCGCGGGGACTCACCGCGCCTGCGGCGCCCGACCGGCACCCGATACAGCTGCGCACGGACCCCGCCGCGCTGGCGCGCATCCCCGAGCAGGCCCGACGGCTGCGGGAGGACCCACTGGTGTGGGAGGGCGGGCTGCGGCCTCAGACACTCGCCGCACTCGCCGCGGCCGCCGCGCGCACCCGCGCGCTGGTCACCGACGGGGCACTGGACCACGTCCCGGTGCTGGTGCTGCACGGTGCGGAGCACGACATCGTCCCCGCACCGGATGCCGTGCCCGTTGCCGAGCTGCTGCCACGGGCGCGGGTCGTCGCGTACCCGCACGACCGGCACAACGTCCTGCGCGAGCTCGACCGGGCCGACGTCCACGCCGAGCTGCTGCGGTTCGTCGCCACCGTCACGTCCGTCCCGACCCGGTAAGGAGACACCTCGATGCGGGTCAGACGACTCGTTCCCCTGCTACTGGCTGTGGCGGTGCTCGTGGCGGGCTGCAGTGGTGACGAGGACGGTGTCGGCGACGGCGCCGCTGCCGACACCACGCTCGACGTGCGGCTCGTCCTGGAACCGACCAGCCTGGACATCACCAGCGTCGCGGGCGTGGCCCTTCCCCAGCTGCTGCTGGACAACGTCTACCAGGGGTTGCTCACCCGGGACGGCAACGGCGCGATCGCGCCGCTGCTCGCCGAGCGGTTCGACACCTCGACCGACGGGCTGACCTACACGTTCCGGCTGCGTGACGGCCTGACCTTCGCCGACGGCTCTCCGCTCACCTCCGCCGACGTGGTGTGGTCCTACCGGAACGTGATCGCGCCGGACTCGACGAACCCGAGAAGAGCGGACTTCGCAGCGGTCGACGGCATCACCGCACCCGACCCGGAGACGGTGATGATCACGCTCCGGCAGCGGGATGCCAACTTCACCTACGGGCTCACCAACCAGGCGGGTGTGGTGCTGAAGAAGGACACCGACCCCGCCACCCTGGTCGACTCGGCGAACGGAAGCGGACCGTTCGTGGTCCGGTCCTGGCAGCGCGGGTCGTCGATCACGCTGGCGCGCAACGAGAACTACTGGGGCGACCCGGCGCAGCTCGCCACGGTGGTGCTGCACTACATCCCCGACACGACCGCGGCCAACAACGCGCAGCTCACCGGCGAGACCGACGTGCTGACCGGGCCGGAGGCGACGCTGCTCGCGCCGTTCCAGGACAACCCGGACTTCACCGTGGCCGAGGGCGTCACGAGCGACAAGTTCGTGCTGGGCATCAACAACAGCCGTGGCCCGCTCGCCGACGCCCGGGTGCGGCACGCGATCCGGCAGGCGATCGACAAGGACGGACTGATCCGGGTGGCCGCGGCCGGCAAGGGGCAGCGGATCGGGAGCGCCGTGGCGCCCACCGATCCGTGGTTCGACGCCGGCCTCACGTCGATCGACCCGTACGACCCCGCCGCGGCGCGGGCAGTGCTCGCGCAGGCCGGCTACGCGGGCGGGCTCGACCTGAACCTCGTGGTGCCGAACTTCTACAACTCCGTGATCGGTGAGTACGTGGCGTCGCAGCTCGGCCAGGTGGGGCTCCGAGTGCGCTACGAGCCCGTGGAGTTCGCGACCTGGCTCGACCGCGTCTACACCAAGGCGGACTACGACCTGTCGATCGTCGACCACGCCGAGGCGCGC
>DASYES010000313.1:0-9885 GCA_036498885.1 Pseudonocardia sp. | reverse complement strand
GCCGGCAGCCGGAACACCCGGGTGTGGTCGTGGTAGCGCACCATCAGGACGTATGCGCCCTCGGCCCGCAGGGCGCCGACGATCGCGCAACAGTCGTCGCGCAGTTGTAGGGGGTCGAAGTCGGAGCGCAGCGTGTCGTTCATCCCGACCGACAGCACGACGACGTCCGGCCTCGCCGTCAGTGCTCCGGGAAGCTGGTCGTCGCGCACCCAGGACATGCGGGCCCCGGTGCACCCGAGGTTGAGCAGCGTCGAAGCGCCCAGGGCATCGCGCAGCAACACCGGGAAGCCTCGCCAGCCCCCGCCCGGCAGCGGATCGCCCAGCCCCACCGCGGTGGAGTCGCCGAGCGTCACCAAGGTTGCAACCGGCCTGGCGCCCGACACCGGCGGTATGATCGACGGGGACGTGGCGGACGCGAGCAGCGGCTGCACAGTCACGCCGACACCATCACCGACGTCGACTCAC
Source organism: Pseudonocardia sp. (assembly GCA_036498885.1). GTDB lineage: Bacteria > Actinomycetota > Actinomycetes > Mycobacteriales > Pseudonocardiaceae > Pseudonocardia. The sequence goes on along the minus strand of DASYES010000313.1, from coordinate 9,420 downwards.
CTCGGGTGTGCGCCGGATGACGGGCTGTGGGCAGGTGAAGGAACGATCGGTGCCCTGACCAGCAGGGTCTCAGGCCACCGACCGGAACGCCGGGTACACCGGCAGGGAACCGGGAGCGTCAGGGAAGCGCTTCACCAGCGCATCCGCCACCACGCTGCCGAGTTCGGCCGTGGCCGGCAACCCGCCGGATGCAGCGTTACGGGACATCTCCCGCCAGTAGTGGGCGAGTGCGGTGCTGATCCGCGGGGATCGGGTGGGGTCCTGCCCGACCGGCATGTCACGCACGCGAATGCGGGGCAACAGCCACCACGTGCACAACCACACCCACAACAGCTGCGCGTGCAGCAGCCTGTGCTCGAGCCGATCCGGCTCGTCGAGATCCGGCCAGACCGCAGCGATCTCGTTGCGCCACGCCTCGAGCATCGTGTCGGCCAGCCCCGGAGGTAGCGCGAAACTCGCCTCACAGCCGGGGAAGGGCACACGGAAGTACGCCGCGTCGAGCGCGACGTCGCGGAAGCAGCCCCACTCGAAGTCGACGAACCGGACCCCACGGCTGGTGACGAGGTTGTTGTCCGGGCAGGTGTCCGACGGGCTGAACGCGCGGTAGCGAGTGCCCCCCAGCAGCCGCGCGGTCTCGTGGGCCTCATGCGTGGCCGCGGGTGGCACCGTGACCCCGAGCTCCTGCTCCAGCAGCCCCGCGACCCCGGCCAGCGCGACACGCGCGTCCTCGGCCATCGGGTCGCGCCAGGCCCGCTCCCCCAGCCGGCGCAACAGCGCCCCGAAGTCGTTCTCGCGGCCTGCCGTGGCGGCCTGCATCCGCCCGAGCGCCCGGGCCCAGCTCAGCAAGCAGCGCTGCGCGGCGGCCGGGTCGGGTCCGAACAGCTTGTCGGCGAGCGTGGAACTGCGGCCGAGGTCCTCCAGCACCAGCAACCGGCTCTGCGGGTCGTGCGCGATCAGCACCGGGCTGGGCCGCGCGTCCGTCGGCAGCGCCGTGAACAGCTGACAGCTCGCCACCTCGTAGTGGAACGGGTCGGGGCGATCCGGATCCGGCCGCCCCAGGTAATGCTTGACGACGAGCGTGCGCGGCAGCGAGAACGGGTTGCGAGCCACGCGCGCCCGGGCAACCACCGACCGGTCGCTGCCCCCGAGATCCTCGGGGTCGGCCAGTACGATGCCGGCCCCCCACCGGCGGGTGAGGAGCCGCTCGGCAGCAGTGAGCGCCGCAAGTACCGGCCTGGGGAAGCTACCCAGGTCGTGAACCATCGTCTGAGACCCTACCCCGCCGACAACCAAGGAAGCCGCCCTTCACCCGTACCCATCCGCCGCGACACGATGAGCACGGCGACGGCGGCCACGACGATGCCCACGAGGTTCACCAAGAGCTGCAGGACCGATCCGCCCGCCTGCGCGTAGCGCCCCTCCACGAGGGCGGTCGACGCGAACGCAGCGGCCGGGACGGTGGTGACGGAGATGAACACACCGACCAGCGAGGCGGATTTCGCCGACGTCAACGCGAGCATCCCGGCGGCCCCGGCGAGCAGCGCCACGATGAAGGAGAACGGACCCACCTTGTAGATGAAGTCGACCTGACCGACGTTCTCGAGGGTCGCGGTGGAAAGCAGTCCGGTCGCGTCGAGTGCCACGGCGGCGAGGGCCGTGATCAGCATCGCGAGCGGAAAGCCGACAGCGAGCGCCAGGGCTCCCCTGCGCAGCAGATCCCCTCGACGCAGGACCGCACCGACCGCGATCGCAGCGAGCGGCCCGAACTCGGGGCCGAGCACCATCGCCCCCACCACCGTCACTGCCGAGTCCGTGATGACACCGATCGCCGCCAGCAGGCAAGCGATCGTCAAGAACGCCTGGAAGCTCACCGACAGCCGCGACTCCTCACCGGTGCGCGCCACGAGCTCGTCCCAGATGACGGCGTCGGCCGGGTCTCCTGGCGCGGCCTCCTCGGCGGCGTCGGCCGCGTCGGAGAGCGTGGTGTCGATCGCCTCCAGCGTGACGCCGCCGGAGCGGTCGACACCCAGCTCGCGCAGCGCGCCGAGCAGCGTGTCGACCGATTCACGGGTCACGTCGGCCTCGACGACGTCACCCGGGGGCTTCAGCGCGATCCCGGGCAGGACGGTGACATGGGTGGCACCCGGTTCGCCGAGCAGCAGGTTCTGCACCACCTCGGTTTGCCCCACCGGCGAGATCACTCTCATGTGCAGCACAGCGAAAGCCTGCTCCCGCGATCGATCGGACGGGCCGCCTGCGCGCTCAGAGCTTCGTGGGCGGCTCGTCGGCGACCGGTGAGGCGGCCGCCGGCGCCGCAGGTGGCTTCGCGTCGATCCCCGCCTCCTTGCGCTGCTCGGGCGTGATCGGTGCGGGCGCCCCCGTGAGCGGGTCGAATCCGCCACCCGACTTCGGGAAGGCGATGACGTCGCGGATCGAGTCGGTGTGCGAGAGCAGCATGCAGGTACGGTCCCAGCCGAACGCGATGCCGCCGTGCGGCGGCGGACCGAACTGGAACGCATCGAGCAGGAAACCGAACTTCTCCCGCTGCTCCTCCTCGTCCATGCCGAGCAGGGCGAACACCCGCTCCTGGACGTCGGAGCGGTGGATACGGATCGAGCCGCCGCCGATCTCGTTGCCGTTGCACACGATGTCGTAGGCGTAGGCGAGCGCCTTGTCGGGCGCCTCCTCGAAGCGATCCATCCACTCCGCGTTGGGCGAGGTGAACGGGTGGTGCACTGCGGTCCAGCCGATCTCGTTGCCCTTGTCGTCGCGGACACGCTCGAACATCGGCGCATCGACGACCCAGACGAACGACCACGCGTTCTCGTCCACCAGGCCGCAGCGCCGCGCGATCTCGCCGCGGGCGGCGCCGAGCAGCTCGCGCGCGTCGGACGGGTGCCCGGCGGCGAAGAAGATGGCGTCGCCCGGCTCGGCGCCCACCGCCTTCGCCAGGCCTTCGCGCTCGGCCTCGGAGAGGTTCTTGACGACCGGGCCCCGCTCGCTCACCGAGCCGTCATCGTCGACCAGGACGTACGCAAGGCCGCGGGCCCCGCGCTGCTTCGCCCACTCCTGCCAGGCGTCGAGCTGCTTGCGCGGCTGGCTCGCCCCGCCGGGCATCACGACAGCGCCGACATATGGAGCCTGGAAGACGCGGAACGCCGTGTCAGTGAAGTACTCGGTGAGGTCGGTGAGCTCGACGCCGAACCGCATGTCCGGCTTGTCGGAGCCGAAGCGGGCCATCGCGTCGGCGTAGGTGAGACGCGCGATCGGGCGCGGAATCTCGTAGTCGGCGAGCTCCGACCACAGAGCGGCGATGATCGTCTCACCGAGCTCGATCACGTCATCCTGCTCGACGAAGCTCATCTCGATGTCGAGCTGGGTGAACTCGGGCTGGCGGTCGGCCCGGAAGTCCTCGTCGCGGTAGCACCGGGCGATCTGGTAGTAGCGCTCCGCGCCGGCCACCATCAGGAGCTGCTTGAACAGCTGCGGGCTCTGCGGCAGGGCGTACCACGAACCCGGACGGAGCCGGGCGGGCACGAGGAAGTCGCGGGCCCCCTCGGGGGTGGAGCGGGTGAGCGTAGGGGTCTCGACCTCCACGAACTCGCGGTCGTGCAGCACGGTGCGCGCGATGCGGTTGGCCTCGCTGCGCAGCCGCAGCGCCGCCGCCGGACCGCTGCGTCGAAGGTCGAGGTAGCGGTACTTGAGCCGGACCTCCTCGCCGACCTCCGTGTGCTCGTCGAGCGGGAACGGCAGCGGGGCCGACTCGGACAGCACGGTGAGCTCGGTGGCGGTCACCTCGATCTCGCCCGTGGCGAGCTCGGGGTTCTCGTTGCCCGCGGGGCGCCGGACGACATCACCGGTGACCAGGACGCAGAACTCGCCGCGCAGCCGGTGGGCGCGCTCGGCCATCTCTCCCTCGCGGAACACCACCTGGGCGGAGCCGGAGGCGTCGCGGAGGTCGATGAAGATCACCCCGCCGTGATCACGGCGGCGCGCCACCCACCCGGCGAGGGTCACGGACTGTCCGGCGTGCTCGGCACGCAGAGTGCCGGCGGGGTGGGTACGCATCACGTGTCGAGGCTATCGGCCACCCCCGGTCGGCCTGCCAGCAGGTTTCCCCGCCGTTCGCCGCTGCTCACGCCGATGCGCTCCTGAGGGCGCCCGTTCGGGCGGGCCGCTATCAGGAGCGCATCGATCCGGAGCAGTTCCGAAGCTCGCTGCTACGAGTTGATGAACAGGTAGTCGGCCGAATAGGGCACCGCGGTGACGGCCTGGGTCGACGGGTCGCAGGTGCCGGCCGGGGCGACGCCACCGATGGTGTCCAGGCGCAGGATGGCTCGGGTCGACGACAGCTGGCCGTCGGGTGCGCCGGACTGCGTCGCGGCGAGGACGAGCTCAGGGATGTTGTTGGCGCCGTTGTAGATCGTGTCGACGGCCTTGCCGGTCACCGCCGAGTTGTCGGGCGCGATCCACTGCGGCGGCCCACCCGGGCCGGGCTTGACGAACGTGTGCTTGATATCGCCGGTGAGCACGGTGTCGACGTTGTCCTGCGTGAACCTGAACGAACCGTCGGATTCCTGCCTGGTGCAGGAATAGATCTGGTCACCTTCGACGACCGGGTGGTTCTGGTCCTGGTTGATCGCCTTCTGCAGATTGAGCTGCAGCGGCATCGCGTGCAGCTGTCCGCGGACAGCTCCGTCCGGGAAGGCCGCGGTGTGCAGGTTGACGTAGAACTGCTCCGGGTGGCTCTTGATGTTCGCCAGGAGGTCGGGGTCATTCACCGTCACGGTGCCGACCACGGAGGTGCGGCCGTCCGGCAGCTTCGTGCCGAAGAACGGGATCTTGACGGCGCCGTTCACGCCGGCGGGGCCCTGATGGATGTGCCCCTCGGTCGGCGCCCCGATGCCCGTCCAGGTGAAGGCGTACGACACCTGGTTGCCCTGGATGCGGACCAGGGAAGTGCCGCTGCCGTTCTTGTCGCCGCCCGCCGGCTCCACCTTGCTCGGAACCTCGTTGCTCCCTCGCATAACGGTGCCGAAGAACATCGCACCGCTCTGGTTCTTGACGTCGTATCTGCCGATCGAGTCAGTCGGCATCGCCATGTTCATCGGCATTGGCATCGGCGGGGACGCTGTCGTACCGCCGTTCGGCGTAGCGGCGGGCTGCGCTGCGGTCGCATCGCCCTGCGTTCCGACAAATACCAAACCGACGATCGCCATAGCGGCGGCGGCGGCTCCCAGCACCCGCCGACCCATGATGCGACTCATTTCGTCCTCCCGACCGAGAGCCGTCGCTCTCCTTAAACTGGCCTTGTGGTTCTGACACGGACGGGATCCCGTTGTGTGGTCAACCGGAGCACTGAGGCGAGCGTCATGCCGTTCGGGTTCAACCCGATCAGCCTCCCGAACGTGCTCCCCTGAAGTGCCTCGAACCGATGCCTGGGGAACGGGAAACCACAGCACGACGTTGGCTTTACCATCGCCTGAGATCGCCGGCGCCGAGCCAAACTGTGTGCCATGAGCTCTTCCGAGCCGCCGTCCATCGCGCCCTCAGGGCAGTTGTTTCACCGGCGTAAATGTTTTGTATGCCGTCCGAAAATCGGCAGCACTATTGTTGAACACACCAGCAATCAGGGCGCGTGGCCAGTGAAGAGTTCGATGGGATGGCCGCGACGAGGACCGGTCACAGCAGGCGGAGCTGTTCCCCGGACGACGGTGGGGTGGCTGTGGTGTGCTCCGCGGACCATGCGTGCCCGCGCACGGTGGTGGCGGCCCCGAGCAGGCCGTGGCGGCGCAGCAACGGTGCGACGCGCTCGGCGAGGGCGTGGCGGTACTCGGGGTCGACGTAGGCGCCCCGGCGGTACAACCGCGCGTACGGCTCGACCAGCTTCGGGTGCTCGCGCGCCAGCCACCCCAGGAACCACTCACGAGTGCCGGGCCGCAGATGGAGGGCCAGCACCGTGGCGCCGTTGGCCCCGGCCTCCTTCACCTGCGCGAGCAGCGCATCGAGCGCCTCCGCCGAGTCGGTGAGCAACGGCAGCACGGGCGCCACCATCACGCCGCAGGACAGTCCGGCGTCGGTGATCCGCCGGACGAGGTCAAGCCGCGCGGCCGGTGACGGGGTGCCCGGCTCGAGCCGGGATTGCAGGCAGCGGTCGACGAGGGCGATGGACACGCCGAGGCCCACCGGGACATCGGCTGCCACCGCTGCGATGAGTGGAAGGTCGCGAGTGAGCACCGTGCCCTTGGTGAGCACCGAGAACGGGGTGCCGGAGCCGGCGAGCGCCCGGATCACGCCGGGCATGAGCCGGTAGCGCCCTTCGGCTCGCTGGTACGGGTCGGTGTTGGTGCCCATCGCGACGGGCTCCCGCCCCCACCGCGGCGCCCGCAGCTCACGCTCCAGCACACGCGCGACGTTGACCTTCACGACGATCTGACTGTCGAAGTCGGCACCGGCGTCGAGCTCGAGATAGGTGTGGGTGTTGCGGGCGAAGCAGTTGTGGCTGATCACACCCTCCGCCACGAAGTCGCCCGTGCCGGTGGTGATGTCATACATCGCCGTCTCCACGCCGAGCGCCTGCACCGACTCCACCGCCAGCTCCGCCCCGCCGGTGACGGGTGCGCCACCCAGGTTGCGGAGCGTGCCGACCGCGGGATCGGCGAGGCGCAACAGCCGCAGCAACCCGCCGGCGCCACCCATCAGCCGGACCGTCCGGACCGCGCTCCGTCCGCCTTCCGCGTGGCACTCGGGAAGGACCGCGTGCCGCAGACCGAGGCGCCGCAGTGCGCTCGTGACCCGCCCGACCATGTCGGGGGCCGCGAGGCGGATCCGCAGTTCGCCGCCCACGACCGCGCCGCCGGCGTCGACCACCCCCGCGAGGAACCCGGCGTTCCAGTCGACGCCGGGGTTCTCGGGCCAGCGCACCACGTCGGTGATCGGCGCGATTCCGCGGCGGCCGGCGGGTGCGGGGATGCGGCCCGGCTCCCAGCCCCCGGCCGGCACCGCCACCGGGAGCTCCACGACGTGCTGGGCCGCTTCGGCGAGGAAGTGGTGGGCCCGGCCCAGGGCCTCGAGCTCCAGGCGGTCGGACGGGAAGCCACCGGAGTGGTCGACGCCGCAGTGACCCGTCTCCCAGTGACCCGTCTCCCAGTGATCCAGCACGCGGTGAGCCACACCGCGGTGATCCACACTGTGGCGATCCACGCAGTGGCGATCCACACTGTGGTGATCCACACTGCGGTGATCGACCGCGCACCCCTGGACATCACCGGCCACCGGGCTGTCGGCCCGGACCAGCCCGCACAGGTAACCCTGCCGGTAGGCAGCGGTGTGGGGGCGCTGCTCCCACCCGGCCATCGCCTCCGGGCCGGGACCGAGCAGGCCCGCACCGGGACGCAGCCGCGGCCGGAACCCTGAGCGGCACCAGCCGCCGCTCACGTGGCGCCAGCCGCGATCGCTGAGGAACCGGTGCTCCCCGCTGGCAACCAGCTCGGTTCCTCCCGTGAGGCGGACCCGATAGGCAGGTTTGCTGGTGGACCAGTGCGCCAGCACGGTGGTGGGCACGTACCGCCGCTGCCCGCCGACGACCTCCGTGCCCATCACGGCGTCGCCGACGCGCAGCTGCGCGATCGGCCGGACGCGCCCGTCGGCCAGCAGGACACGGGTGGAGCCGGCCAGGCAGTACACGCAGGCGTGGGAGCACCCGCGGTACGGGTTGACCGTCCATCGGAACGGAACCGGCGAGCTGCCCGGCACACGGTTGAGCACCGACTTGGCCTCGACCTCGTGGAACACCGTGCCGGCGAACTCCGGGGTGCGCACCGACCGCAGGAGCCCGCGCAGCCCCGGGAGCGCCGCCTCCGCTCCGATCCCATCGTCGAGCACCTGTTGTCCGCTCCACCTCATGCCATCATTCGAACACGTGTTCGACACCCAGGGCAAGCCGGGGTCGGGGGGATACGCCAGTCTGGCTCCATGACCGGGACCCGCTCATGACAGCGACGCTGGTGGTGATGGGTGTGTCGGGCGTCGGCAAGAGCTCCGTGGCTGCCGAGCTCGTCGAGCGCACGGGATGGGTGTTCGTCGAGGGCGACGACCTGCATCCCGAGAGCAACCGCGCGAAGATGGCCAGCGGCATTCCGCTCGACGACGACGACCGCCGGCCGTGGCTGCGCCGGGTGGCCGCGTGGATCGGGGAGCAAGAGGCCGCGGGCCGCAACGCCGTGGTCACCTGCTCGGCCCTCAAACGCTCGTACCGCGATCTGCTGCGCGACGGCCACCCCTCCCCGCAGTTCGTGCACCTGCTCGCGCCGCCGGAGCTGATCACGGCCAGGATCACCGCTCGCCGCAACCACTACATGCCGCCGTCCTTGCTCGAGAGCCAGCTCGCAACGCTGGAGCCCCTCCAGCCCGACGAGCCGGGGATCGAGGTCGAGACCACGGGCGACCCCGCGGCCGTCGCCGAACGGGTGCTGGAGCAACTGGGCGACGACATCGTGCTGCCCGCCGACCGGCCCTCCGGCGACAAGCCGGACAGCCCGGCCTCACCCGCGTGATGTGCGTGAATGGGCCCACAGCAGCCATCGAACCGTAGACAGGATGATCGCGTGCCGATCGACGAGCCCGGGGCGCGCGGACCGCAGCGGCCGCAGGGGTCCCGCCGGCACGGGCGATCCGGTGTCCCGATCGCACAGCAGCCTGCTCCGCTGATCAGCCGTCCGCCCGGATCTCCGCCCGGATCTCCGCCTGAATCCCCGCGCCCCGAGCCCGGCGGACGCAGACCGTCGGAGCGCGCGGACCGCCCGTCCCGGTCCGCCAGGCGAGCCTCGCCGCAGGAGCGCGAGGAGCCTGCCGGCGGAGACGCCGACTCCCCGACCTCGCCCATCGGCATCCCGGCGGTGGGACACCGGCGGGTGGACGAGGACCCGGACGAGCACCCCGGCCTCGCCCCGAGGACGCGCGCGCGGCGTCGCGCCGCGCCCGCGGACCACGGGCACGGCCACGGACACGGCCACTCGCCTGCCCCGCCGGCGGGTCGCCGGGTGCGCATCTTCATCGCCGCGCTGCTCGTCCCGTGCGCACTGGCCACGCTCGTCGGCATGGTGCTGCTGTGGCCGAGCGGCGGACCGCCGCCCACAGCGGCGCCCGTCGCCCAGCAGCCGGTGCACGCCGAGGTCACCGCCACCAGCAAGGCCGACTGCAGCCCGGGCTCGGGCGACGGCCAGTGCCTCGGGCTCGTTCTCAACATGGCCGACGGACCGTTGCCGGGACGCGACCTCGTGCAGGTTCTTCCGGTCGAACCCGGCTCGCCGACGTTCGCTGTCGGCGACCCGGTGGTGCTGGGCTTCTCGGGGGGCGACCCGAACGACCCCGGCTCCTACCAGGTCGTCGACTTCCAGCGCGGAGAGCCGCTGGGCTGGC
>DASYES010000312.1:0-9103 GCA_036498885.1 Pseudonocardia sp. | reverse complement strand
CACCGAGGTGGTGATGCCGGCCGTGCACGCGGCCACGGCCGGCCGCCCCCACACCGGATAGGTCGACACCTCCGACGAACTAGGCCGTGTTGAGAAAGCCCCAGAACGCGGTTTTCGCGCCCAGATCGCCCCTGGCGGCGTTGCCGCCCCGACCGGGTACACCAGGTACGACGGCTCGGAGCGGCGCCTTGCCAGGAACGATCTGGATCACGAAGCCACACGATCAGTACTTCCTCGACACGGAGTAGCAGTCTGAGGGAGTGCTGGGCGATGGAGTTCAGGACTATCCAGGGTCGAGCGCTGTGCTGGACCGCGAATATGCAGGTGACACGTGAGCGCCGTGCGGTGAAATCCTCACCTGTCGAGGGTGCTTACCGGCAAATTTTTACGCGCGTGACTCCACGAGGGCGATGATTCCCAGCGCGACGAGACAGATGACGTCGAGCACCAGGACCGCGGCGAGCACGGTGACGCGGAATCCACCGCGCGCCCCGCGAGTCCCACGACGCGCGTCCGGTATTGAGCGACGGCAGCCGCAGCAAGCGCGCTGACGTGCACGGGAACCGTTCGCACGAGCAGCCGTAGAACACACCCCCCGGCAGGCTCCGTGGTCGTCCGGGATATGGGCGGCAGCGGGCCGGGCAGCAACGCCCGGCAACTCGCGCATTGCGTGACCAGCGGCTCCCTGCGGCGGCAGCGTCACGCTCCCCGGTGCGACTCCACGGTGAGCCGCTCAATGTGGGCTCCCTCGCTCGTCGAGCGGGCGCAGCGAAGCGCGTAACCCTCGCCGACCGATTACGAATGGTGTGCGATTGACCGCGCGTCGTGGCCCAGTATCTGTGATCACGAGAAGGTCAACGTCACAACCCGGTGTCGGTGCGCTGTGCAAATCCTGTGAAGGCACACAGTGTATTCGTTCGCATACCGAACGGAATCAACGGCGAACACGGGCATATTGGATCATCGGCACCGGTTGCCCGGGTTCCCTGGTCTGGACGGAGTAATTTCCTGACAGCCGGTTACCCATGGTTGCAGGGCATCCTGTGTTAGCAGCCTCCGCCCGAATCGACCGAATTTACTCAGTGATCTGCGCCACCTGGTAACAACTGGACTGATCAGTCTAAGTTCTGGCTGTGAGAAAGAACGCGGTTGCCGTTACGAGCGACCAGGTCCGCAGTTGGGAATGTAATCGACTTCTCCGGGCGCGTGGTGGCGCAGGTAGTGGTGACCCCTACTGTGATTGAGCGGCATCACGGACGGAACCGCCGAACCTCACGTGTCGAGCACGTCAAAACGGAGCGCGCAGCGTAAGGCGCTTACGGGTACAGGTGGTTTTTGAAAGTCGTTCGCCAATAGTTGGGACCCGTGAGCGACGTAATCTCCATCCCCCGTCGGAAGTGCTCCCCATTGGGGGAGTCCCTTCACGATGATGAGTTTACGATCGTCGGTCGAATTTGCACCTGTTGCGGTTGATCGAAACTCGCGCCAACATCCCCTCGCGCGAGCTCCCCCGAGCTGAGGAAAGATGAGCTACCACTACCCCTCACCTGTTCCCCGGAAGCGTAGTGGAACCGGATTACGGATTCTGCTGGCAGTAGTCCTCGTGATCATCGCCGGTTTTGTCGCTTGCACAGCGTCAGTCGGTAAGGCAGGCAGCGGCGCGCAAGCACCCCATAGGCTCCGATACGAAGTCGCCGGTTCCGGAACCGCGTCGGTGACGTGGATCGGCACCGGCGGAGGCGTGTCGGAGCAAGCTAACGCCAAACTGCCGTGGAGTGCGGACGTCGCAGTCAGCGGGTTTTCGTTCTCGACGTTGACCGCAAGGCTTGACCAGCACGGCGGGGACGTCACGTGCACGATCAAGGACGACGCCGGTAGAACGCTCACGGAGACGAGGTCATCCGGTCCGTTCGCTTCGTGCTCGTCGAATACACCGGTCACCGATTCCCTGGTCGGATCGACCCCGCAAACGTGACCGTCATCCTGCGGGAGGAAACAACGTGAGCGAGCGATTCAGCGTCGGCGATCTGTCGCCATACACGGACTACATCGTCCCGCGCCTTCCGCATCAAGCAGGCCTGGCCGGCCGTGGTGATGCTCGCCGTCGACCTCATCGAGATCAACTCCGATCAGCACGAATGACCCGGGCTAATACGACTTCGGCAATCCGAGGGAGTGCTGGGCGATGTAGTTAAGGATCATCTCCCGGCTCACCGGGGCGATTCGTGCCGCGCGCACCGCGCCGATCAGCGTGCCGACGCCGTACTCGACCGACATCCCATTGCCGCCGTGCGCCTGCACGGCCGCGTCGACGGCGTTGATGGCGGCCTCGGCGGAGGCGTACTTCGCCATGTTCGCCGCCTCGCCCGCGGCCGCCTGGTCACCCTCGTCGTAGAGCCAGGCCGCGCGGGTGGTGGCGAGGCGCGCCAGCTCGACCTCGACGTGCGCCTTGGCCAGCGGGTGGGCGATCGCCTGGTGACTGCCGATCGGCGCCTGCCACACGGTGCGGTCTCTGGCGTAGGCGGCGCCCTTGCGCAGGGCATAGCGGGCGAGCCCGTTGACGTATGCGGCCACGGTGATCCGTTCCGGGTTGAGCCCGGCGAACAGCGCCGCCAGCCCGGCCTCCTCCCCACCCACCAGTGCGTCGTCGGGCACGAACGCGTCGTCCAGGTAGACCGTGAACTGCTTCTCGGGGCTGTGGATGGCCATCTCGATCGGCTGGTAGGTCATCCCTGGCGTGTCGGTCGGCACGACGAACATCGCGGGTCGCAGCGTCCCGGCGGCAGCGTCCTTCAGGCGAGCCACCACGAGCGTCGCGTCCGTCTCGTCCACGCCGGAGATGTAGTACTTCGTGCCGCTCAGCCGCCATCCGGCACGGTCCAGGTCGCGACGGGCGGTGGTGCTGATCCGGTGGGAGTTCGATCCCGCGTCCGGTTCGGTGATCGCGAACGACATTCGCACGGAGCCGTCGGCGAAGCGGGGGAGCCAGCGTTCCTTCTGGTCGACGGTGCCGGACCGAGCGATCACCGAAGCCGCGATCGCGGGTGAGACCACGATCAGCAGCAACGGGCAGCCTGCCGCGGCGATCTCCTCGGCGACGATCGTGAGCTCGACCATCCCCGCACCGCCGCCGCCGTACTCGCCCGGTACGGCCACGCCGAGATAGCCTGCCGCGGCGGCGTCGGCCCACAGCTCGGTGGTCTTGGCACCGGTGCGGGCCTTCTCCATCAGGTAGTCGTGCCCGTACTCCGCCGCCATCGCGGCAACGGAGGACCGCAGCAGCCGTTGCTCGTCGGTCTCGCGCAGGTCCATGCGGTGGTCCTTGTCCTGTCCGGTCGGCGTGGGTGCGGTGATCGTGCCCTGGTGCCGATCTCAGGTTCGATCGTGCAACTGCAGGAGCAGGTAGGCGGCGAGGCTCTGCGAGTCGGGCATCGCTCCCGAGCGGGCCATGGCCTCGAACTCCGCGGCGGTGAACCAGGCGGTGCGCATGTCCTGCTCGGTGTGCTCGCGTTGCGCGGGGCCTTCGGTCAGGTCGGTCGCGAGCCAGACGGTGCCGGTCTGGCTCGACATCCCGGGCGCCACCTCGAGCCGGCCGATCAGCTCCATCCGGCCGGCGACGAGCCCGGTCTCCTCGCGCAATTCCTGCACGGCGAGCTCGGCGGGGTCGATCTCGGCACGGTCGGGGGCTGTGCCGGCGGGAAACTCCCAGCGGCGCCGGCCGACCGGGTAGCGGAACTGCTCCACCATCTGTAAACGGTCGCCGTCGCGGGGGATCACCAGGGCGAAGGTGGGCTTGTCGATCACTCCGTAGATGCCGTTGGTTCCGTCCGGGCGGCGTACCGCGTCCTCGCGAACCGTCATCCAGCTGTTGGCGTAAACCTGGCGGCTGCTGAGCATCTCCACAGGGACACGGTGCCGGGTGCGGGGATCGGGCACGATCCCGGGGTGCGCGCGTCCCGCCTGGTCACCCTGCTGTTCACCCTCCAGCGCCTGCGCGAGGCCACGGCGGGGGAGCTGGCACGCGAGCTGGAGGTCTCGGAACGGACGATCTATCGCGACGTCGCCGCGCTCTCCGCGGCCGGCGTGCCGCTCTTCACCGAGCCGGGCCGGGGCGGGGGGATCCGGCTCGTGGACGGATGGCGCACGCGGCTCGACGGGCTGACGGCGCAGGAGGCGGCTGCGCTCTTCGCGGTCGGCGCTCCGCAGGTTCTCGCCGAGCTGGGCATGAGTGCTGCGCTGGCTGGCGCGCAGGCCAAGCTGCTCGCCACCCTGCCCGCGGAGATGCGGGAGCACGCCCGCACCGTGGCCGAGCGGTTCCACCTCGATGCGCCGGGCTGGTTCCATACCCCCCATCAGGTGACCCAGCTGGCTGCCGTCGCCGAGGCGGTGTGGGCGCAGCAGCGGCTGCGCATCTCGTACCGCCGACGGACCGATGTGGTCGACCGGATGATCGAGCCCCTCGGCGTGGTGGTGAAGGCGGGGACGTGGTATTTAGCTGCCCGGAGCGCTAGCGGAGCGCGTGTCGATTCAGCGCGGAGCGCTGGGGGAGCGCGCGTCGGCTCCGCGGACGCCGTGTTGACCTATCGGGTCGACCGGATCGTGGCGGCGGAACCCACCGGCGAGAGCTTCACTCGTCCGGACGGGTTCGACCTCGCCACCTGGTGGGCGGACTCGACGAACCGCTTCGCGAGCCAGATGCTGCGCGTGAGGGTGCGGCTGCGGCTGGGACCGCGCGGCCTGAAGATGCTGTCGCACGTGACCGACGCCGATGCGGCGGTGCAGGCGATCGCCCGTGCCGGCCCGCCGGATGCCGAGGGCTGGCGTGAGGTCGAGCTGGACGTGGAGGAGATCGTGGTGGCCGCATCGCAGCTCACAGGTCTGGGCGGGGAGGTGGAGGCGCTCGACCCACCCGAGCTCCGCACGGCCCTGGCCGCCGCAGGCACTGCCCTTGCGGAGCGCAACGCTCCGCAGTGATCGAAGCAAGATCGGCCGGTCTGCCTCTGTGGCGCAGCGCTCCCCTGTCAATTATTGACAGCGTGCCCCGGCGGTCGTGAGCATCGTTGTCATGGCGACGACCACCGCGCGCGGGACCAGCAGTTCCCGGCGTGCGGTCGTCGCGGGCACGGTGGGCAACTTCATCGAGTGGTACGAGTTCGGCGTCTACGGCTTCTTCGCCACGATCATCGCCGCCAACTTCTTCAGCCCGGACGGGAGCGCCGGGCTGGAGAGCCTGGTCACGACCTACGCCTCGTTCGCGCTGGCCTTCTTCTTCCGCCCGATCGGGGCGGCGTTGTTCGGCAGGGTCGGCGACCGGATCGGCCGTAAGCCCACCCTGGTGCTGGTCCTGCTGCTCATGACCGGGGCCACCTTCCTCATCGGCGTGCTGCCCACGTATGCCACGGTGGGCGCCGCGGCCCCGTGGCTGCTCACGCTGGTGCGGGTGCTGCAGGGCCTCTCGGCGGGTGGCGAGTTCGGCGGCGCGGTTTCGGTGATGACGGAGTTCGCACCGACCGGCCGGCGCGGACTCTACGGTTCCTGGCAGTCGTTCACGGTGGCGCTCGGCCTGCTCGCCGGGGCCGGGCTCGGGGCGATCCTGGGCGCCGTGCTCAGCGCCGACGAGCTCGCGGCGTGGGGCTGGCGGATCCCGTTCCTGCTCGCGCTGCCGCTGGGCCTGGTGGCGCTCTGGCTTCGCCTGCGGCTGGAGGAGGCTCCGTCGTTCCGGCGAGCGGTGGCCGTCACGGGTGAGCCGCCTGCCCGGCCAGGTGCATGGCAGACGATCCGGGCGATCGCAGTGGGGGCCGCGCGGCTCATGGGCTGGTCGGCGGCGGGTTACACCTTCCTCGTCGTGATGCCGGCGTACCTGCAGTCGTCGCTGGGGGCGTCGTTCCAGCAGGCGCTCGTAGCCACGGTGGTGGCCAACGCCGGGTTCGCGGCGACGATCCTGCCGGCAGGCCTTCTCAGCGATCGGATCGGCCGCCGCCCGGTGATGCTCGCCGGAACCGTGCTGATCGTCGTACTGGCGCTGCCGCTGCTGGACGTGCTGCAGGACACGAGCAGCGGCCCGCTCGTGCAGGGACTCGCGGTCCTCGTGGCAGGCGGAGCCGTCGGCCTGATCGCCGGGCCCGGGCCTGCGATGTTGTCGGAGATGTTCCCCACCGGAGTCCGTTACACGGGCCTCGGACTGGCGTACTCGTTGTCGAACGCGGTCTTCTCCGGCTCGGCAGGCCTGATCATCACGGCGTTGATCGCCAGGACGTCCGATGTGGACATTCCGGCCTACTACGTGATGGCCACCTGCGTGGTCAGCGCCATCGCCATCGCCACGCTGCGCCGGGACGACCACCGCAGGCCGCTGGAGGAGTCGGCGTGAGGGTGATCGGGTTGATGTCCGGGACGTCGTTCGACGGGATCGACGCCGCGGCGGCCGATCTCGACCTCGACGGCGAGCGGATCGTGCTGCGTCCGCTCGGCGGCCTCGGCGTGCCCTACCCCGACGAGCTGCGTGTTCAGATCGCCGCGGTGCTGCCCCCGTCCGGCACCACGATCGAGGACGTCTGCCGGCTCGACACGGGCATCGGCCAGGCCTTCGCGCAGGCAGCAGCCACCGCGGACGAGCAGCTGTGCGCCGGGCGGGCCGAGCTCGTCGTCGCGCACGGACAGACCGTCTTCCACTGGGTCGAAGGCACTGCCGTCCGCGGCACGCTGCAGATCGGCCAGCCCGCCTGGATCGCGGAGCGCACGGGTTGCGCGGTGGTGGCCGACCTGCGCAGCCGCGACGTCGCTGCGGGCGGTCAGGGCGCTCCGCTGGTCAGCGCCGTCGACGTGATGTGGCTGCGCGGACGTCCCGGCGCTCCCGTCGCGCTCAACCTCGGCGGCATCGCGAACGTGACGGTCGTCCCGCCAGGTGCCGACGCGATCGCGTTCGACACCGGCCCGGCGAACGCACTGCTCGACCTCGCCGTGTCCGAGCGGACGGGCGGGCGGCTCACCTGCGATGTCGACGGCGCCATGGCCGCGAGGGGACGGGTGGACGCCGGGCTGCTCGATCGCCTGCTCGCCGAGCCCTACTACGCGCGGCGCGCGCCGAAGACCACGGGCAAGGAGCTATTCCACCGCGAATACCTCGACGCGGCGCTGGCCGGGCTCCCCGCCGTCGCCGACGACGACCTGGCCGCCACGCTCACCGCCCTGACCGCCCGGACCGTCGGCGACGCCGTCCGCTCCGTCGGTGGCACCGAGGTGATCGCTGCGGGGGGTGGAACCCGCAACACCACGCTGATGCGCGCGCTCGCGGCGGAGCTGCCCGGCGTCCCGGTCCGCAGCTCGGACGAGCTGGGACTTCCGGCAGCGTGGAAGGAGGCCTACGCGTTCGCGCTGCTGGGCTTCTGCACGGTGCACGACATCCCCGCCACCGTGGCGAGCTGCACCGGTGCCCGGCACCCGAGCGTGCTCGGGGCGGTGCTCCCGGGCCGGGCCGGGTTCCCCTGGCGGCCGCGACCCGAGCGGCTGCCCCGGGTGCTCGAGATCGCGGAGGCCGCCGCATGAGCAGCCTCGCCACCCGGATCCGCGCCGTGCTCCCGGAGTTGTCGCCCGCCGAGGCCAGGGTCGCCGCCGTGCTGGACGCCGACCCCACTGCAGCGGCCCGCCTCACGATCACCGAACTGGCGGGGCATACGTCGACGAGCACCGCGACCGTCGCCCGCATCGCGCGCCGGCTCGGCTATCCGGGTTACCCGGCGCTACGGCTGGCCCTGGCCGCACTCGGCGACCGCACGAGCGCCGCGCTGCCGCTGGACTCCGACGTCACCGACGACGACCCGATGCCGACGGTGCTGCGCAAGCTCGCCGCGTTCGAGAGCGAGCAGCTCACCGGCACCGCCGAGCTCGTCGACGGCGACACGCTGGAGGCGATCGTCGCGGCGATGGCAGGCGCCAGGCGGATCGACGCCTACGGGATCGGGGCCTCCGGGCTGGTCGCGCAGGACCTCGCGGCGAAGCTCGGCCGGATCGGGTTGCTGTGCATCGCCCATCCGGAGCACGACGCAGCCATGGTCAGCGCCGCCCTGCTGCGTCCGGGCGACGTCGCCATCGGTATCTCGCATTCCGGGGCCACGGCGGGCGTCGTGCGTCCCGTGCGGACGGCTCGGGCCGCCGGCGTGGTGACCGTGGCCGTCACGGGTGCGTCGCGATCCGTGCTGGCCCGCACCGCGGACCACACGCTCCTCACCGCAGGCCGCGAGCTCGGCTTCCGCTCAGCGGCCATGGGCAGCCGGATGAGCCAGCTGCTGGTGGTCGACGCCCTGTTCGTCGGCGTCGCGCGATGCACCCCTGGAGCGCGCGCCGCACTGGAAACCACGTACGAGGCGGTCTCCCCCCGCCGGCGTGATCGCCCCCGACCCGACACGAACGGATGTTGATGGATCTGCAGTCACTCACGACCGAGTCTGCGCTCCCCGAGAGCGCGGACCTCGACCGGATGCCGGTCGCCGACCTGCTGGCGCTGATGAATGCCGAGGACCACAAGGCCCCTGCCGCCGTTGCTGCAGCACTGCCGCAGATCGTGAAGGCCGTCGAGCTGATCGTCGCGGCCATGGCGCGCGGCGGGCGGCTGATCTACCTGGGCGCGGGCACGAGTGGCCGGCTCGGGCTGCTCGACGCCGTGGAGTGCCCACCGACCTTCGGCACCGGGCCCGGCGATGTGGTCGGGCTCGTCGCCGGAGGGCGGCAGGCGGTCGGCACAGCTGTCGAGGGCGCCGAGGACGATCCTCTGCTGGGCGCCGATGATCTGCGCGGCATCGACATCGGTGCAGCCGATGTCGTCGTCGGCCTCACGGCGAGCGGCCGTACGCCCTACGTTCTGGGCGGGCTGGATCACGCCACGTCCGTCGGGGCGTCGACGGTGTCGGTGGCCTGCAACCGCGGTGCGCTTGTCAGCAGCCACGCGGACGTCGCGATCGAGCTCGCCACGGGCCCCGAGGTGCTCACCGGCTCCACCCGGCTCAAGGCCGGCACCGCACAGAAGCTGGTGTGCAACATGCTCTCGACAGCCGCCATGGTGCAGGGCGGCAAGGTGTTCGGAAACCTCATGGTCGACGTGAGGCCG
>DASYES010000311.1:0-6320 GCA_036498885.1 Pseudonocardia sp. | reverse complement strand
CCGGAGGACGGCGAGCTGGACATCATGGAGGTGCCGGGGGAAAACCGGGATCTCGCGCACTTCGTGGCGCACTGGGCCGACGAGAGCGGCGACGACACCGTCAACGGCAAAGCGGTGCCCGGCGACTTCTCGCAGTGGCACACCTTCGCGCTCGAGTGGCTGCCCGACCGGATCACCTGGTACGTCGACGGCGTCAAGCAGTACGAGAACAAAGACAAAACGGTGATCCCGACAAAACCCATGCACCTCACGATCCAGCTGGACCAGGGCCCCAAGAAAGACTGGATCATGGCTCCCGACGACACCACCCCGGACGAGGTCAACCTCGAGGTGGACTGGGTGCGCGTCTACAAAGCGGACCTCCCCACCCCCTGAGGGCAATCCGGCTGAACGAGTGGCGCGTTCGTCCAGACCTGTCGGGTGAACGTGCCGTTCGTCCCGGCGGGGGCCTCCGCCTCCGGGGGTGTCGGAGCGCTGGGGTAGAACACGGGCGTGGAGCTCACCCCGCATGCGCTGGCCGTCGCGCTCGGGGTGCCCCCGCCCACTGAGGAGCAGGCCGCGGTGATCGCGGCGCCGGCCCGTCCGGCCTTGGTCGTCGCCGGGGCAGGAGCGGGCAAGACCGAGACGATGGCGGCGCGGGTCGTCTGGCTCGTCGCCACCGGCGAGGTGCTCCCGGAGCAGGTGCTCGGCCTCACGTTCACCCGCAAGGCCGCCCAGCAGCTCGGCGCGCGCGTGCGCTCCCGGCTGCGCCGCCTCGCCGGCTCCCGGCTGCTCGACGAGCTCGACCCGAGTGGCGAGCGGCGGGTGGCGGTGCTGGCCGGCGAGCCCACCGTCTCCACCTACCACGCATACGCCGGGCGGCTGGTGGCCGAGCATGCGCTGCGGCTGCCCGCCGAACCGGCAGCGCGCCTGCTCGGCCAGACCGCGTCATGGCAGCTCGCGCACCGGGTGGTCACGAGCTGGGCTGACGACCTCGAGGTCGACCTCGTGCCTGCCACGGTGACCGAGCGGCTGCTCGCGCTGGCCGGGGAGCTGGGAGAGCACCTGGTCGACCCCGAGACGGTGCGGTTGCACGCCGAGCGGCTGGTGTCCGTGCTCACGGCGGCCCCGCCGGGCAAGCGGCAGCGAGCCGAGCCGTCGCAGACCTACCAGAGGTGGGTGGCCGCCCAGCGGCAGCGGGCGGCGCTGCTTCCGCTCGTGGCGGCGTTCGGGGCGCGCAAGAGGGCGGAACGGGCCGTCGACTTCACCGACCAGCTCGCGATCGCCGCGCACGTCGCTGCCGACCACCCCGAGGTGGGAGCGGCCGAGCGCGCCCTCTACCGGGCGGTGTTGCTCGACGAGTACCAGGACACCGGCCACGCCCAGCGCGTGCTGCTGCGTTCCTTGTTCGGCACTCCCGAGGGGGAGCCGGTGCGGGGCGACGGGCCCGCGGTCACCGCCGTGGGCGACCCCTGCCAGTCGATCTACGGCTGGCGCGGGGCCAGCGCAGGCAACCTCGTCCGGTTTCGCACGGACTTCCCCGCCTCCGACGGCCTGGCGGACGAGTACGGGCTGCTGACCAGCTTCCGCAACCCGCCAGAGGTGCTGGCGCTGGCCAACAGGGTCTCCGCGCCGCTGCGCTCCGCACCGGGAGCGGTCGGCGTGGGGGAGCTGCGCGCCGGGCCTGCGGCGCGAGCCGGGAACGTACGGGTGGCGTTGCTCCCCGACGTCGCTTCCGAGATCGACTGGATGGCCGACGGCATCGCCGACCAGTGGCGCCACGCGGAGGACGCCGGTGAGCAGCCGCCCACGTCGGCCGTTCTGGTGCGGCGGCGCGCCGACATGGACCCCATCGCGGCGGCGCTGCGGGCCCGCGGGCTGCCGGTGGAGGTCGTCGGGCTCGGTGGGCTCCTGGACACCCCCGAGGTGCGCGACCTGGTCAGCGCCCTGCGACTGGTCGCCGATCCGCTCGCCGGTGCGGCGGCCGTCCGGCTGCTCACCGGAGCGCGCTGGAGGCTCGGCGTCGCGGATCTCGCCGCGCTCTGGCAACGGGCCAGGGAGGTCGTCCCCGCGCAGCCTCCGCGTCCCGGGCCGCTCTCCCCCGCCGAGCTGGCGCTCGGGGCACTGCCCGGTGAGCAGGCCGAGCAGGCCGGGCTCGTCGACGCCCTCGACGACCCGGGTCCCGCCGCGCGGTACACCCCCGAGGGCTTCGAGCGGATCACCCGGCTGGCGCGTGAGCTCGGCTGGCTGCGGGCCAGGGCGGCCGCCCCGCTGACCGACCTCGTGGCCGACGCCGAACGGGTGCTGCTGCTCGACGCCGAGAGCATGGCGCGCCCCGGTCCGGTCGGCCGGGCGCACCTGGACGCGTTCGCCGACGTCGTGGCCGACTTCACCTCCGGCGCCGAGGTGGCCACCCTGCCCGCGCTGCTGGACTTCCTGGAGACGGCCGAGAAGGCCGAGGAGGGTCTCACGCCGGGCGAGGTCGAGGTCGCCCCCGACCGCGTGCAGGTGCTCACCGTGCACGCGGCGAAGGGGCTGGAGTGGGCGGTGGTCGCCGTCCCGCACCTGGTCGGGCAGGTCTTCCCCGGACGCAAGATCAGTGGCATCTGGCTGACCAACGCGGCGGAGCTGCCCGTCGAGCTGCGAGGCGACTCGGCCGACCTGCCCGAGCTCCATCTCCCCGAGGGGGCCGATCGCAAGCAGCTCGAAGACGCCCTCAAGGCGCACTCCGAAGCCCTCGACGAGCGGCGGCTCACCGAGGAGCGCCGGCTGTTCTACGTGGCACTCACCCGCGCCGAGCACGTCCTGCTCGCATCGGGGCACCGGTGGGGTGCGACCGGTGACCGTCCGCGGCAGCCCTCGGAGTTCCTCGAAGAGATCGCCGCGGTCCACGAGGCAGAGCACTGGGCCGAGGAGCCGGGGCCGGGTGAGGTCAACCCGGCGAGCATCGAGCAGCCGGCAGGGCTCTGGCCCGACGACCCGCTGGCCGCGCGGGCGGAGGCGGTGCACGCCGGCGCGGCGCTCGTGCGGTCGGCTCTGCGCGAGCTCCACGAGGTGCGGTCCGCCAGGGCCGCGGCGGTCGAGCCGGGGGCCCAGCTGGCGCTGCTGGCGTCCGCCGACGCGGTTGCCGACCTGCCCGACGAGCCGCCGGAGGACGAGGACTCGGCCGACCCCGAGGGCTGGGCCGCGGACGTGGACGTGCTGCTCGCCGAACGGGCGGCGGCCCGGGCCCGGCCCACCGCGGTACTGCCGCCGCAACTGTCCGTGAGTCAGCTGGTCGAGCTCGCGGCCGACCCCGCCGCGCTGGCCGCCCGGCTGCGCCGCCCTCTCCCGCTCCCGCCCAATCCGCACGCGCGTCGGGGCACCGCATTCCACGCGTGGTTGGAGCAGCGGTTCGGGGCTGCGCAGCTGCTCGACTTCGACGAGCTGCCCGGAGCGGCCGACGAGGGCGCCGCGCCCGACGACGCGCTCGTGGAACTGCAGGAGGCGTTCCTCAGCTCGGAATGGGCCGACCGGCGGCCCGTCGAGATCGAGGTGTCCTACGAGACGGTGGTGGCGGGCATCGCGGTGCGCGGCCGGATCGACGCGGTGTACGCAGATCCGGACGGCGGGTTCACGGTGGTGGACTGGAAGACCGGCGCGCTGCCCGACGAGTCGCGGATGCCGGCGCTCGCCGTGCAGCTGGCGGCGTACCGGCTGGCGTGGGCCGCGCTGGCCGGATGCCAGCCGGAACAGGTCAGGGCGGCGTTCCACTTCGTGCGGCATCACGCCACGCTGCGGCCGGTCGACCTGCTCGACGCCGCCGGGCTGCGGGAGCTCGTGCTGTCGGTTCCGGCCGTGCCGGTGTGACGCCGCACCCTCCGGTTCTTGAGTCATCAGTAGTAGGCCGACCCCGCATCTGATCGACGCGCCGTACCGCCCGGAACCCGCCGCGGCTCCGAATCATTGCGGGACGATCTTTATCGAAGGATGCCCACCCTCACGTGGGCCGGCGCACGCCGCCCGCACGGCGTTGCCGCCACCGCCGTTCGGGTGGGGCGCGGTGCCAACCAATGCGCGTCCAATATCCGCCGGCTGCGCAACGACTTGCACGTCGGTCAGGGAGGAGCAAATATGTGGAGTGTCACCAGGGGGGACAACTTTCAGTAGTCCGCCCTTCGCTGCGGGTTATGCCGAGTAGCTCGGAGCGACCGCGACGCGACTTCGGTATGTGCAGCCCCACGGCCGCCGCTTGACCGACAACGAGCACATCATTGGGAGAGGCCCTGAATGACTCGACTCCGGCACGCCAGGCGGCGGCAAGGATCATCGCTCCAGTTGATTTCCTGTCGAGCTCGCAGTGGCCGGTCGCGCGCGTCGGACGGCGTGGAGACATCGCACTGATCAAGCCGCATCCTACGCAGCAAGATGCAGCGATACCGCCGGTCGCAGCAGTTCATTGCACAGTGATGTCGTAAGCGGGCCGCTACGGCTCGGCAAGCAGCGTATTTGCCACACCCTATGACGGATAGCTGGTTCGACTACCTGCGCGAAGGGCAGAGATGCAACGACTTTGGAATTCCGATCGAGGCCATCTCTCCTGTGGGGTGGTCGATCTCGGGTCGTCGGCGGCCGGGCTGACTGCCGGTGGTGCGCCGGGGTTGTTGAGCAATGCGACGGTTTCGGCATGACCCGCGCGGCGGTCTACCTCCCCGAGGGTGACGGTGCGTCCGGGGGGCGCGGCGGGCCGGGACGGCTCGGGGAGGTCGAGTTGGACGTTCTCGAGGTCGGGCCGGCGCAGGTGGTGATGCGTGAGGTCACGGTCCGCGATGAGCGTGGCGGGGCTTTGTTCACGGAGGGCAGCCCGGGCGGAGGGTTGGTGTTCGATCCTTCCGCTGGGGGCGGTCCGTGGGCCGATGCGGCGGCCGACCGGGCGGCGCGGGCGTTCGGAATCGTCAACGCGGCGTTTCACACCCAGCGGACGCTGCGGTATGTCAGCGGGTTGTTGGGGCGTCCGCTGCCGCATCTGCTGGTTCGCATCGGAATGCATGAGCGGTCGCGCCGGTGGAGTGGCGGGCACTACCGGTTGCCCGGCCAGGGGCTCGGGGCCGACCCCGACGCGACCAGCCCGGCCGGAGAGGTGCATCTGGGTGGCGGTGCGGGCTTCGTCACCCGACCCGACGGTGGCCGGTATTTCCGCGCGCCCGCCCACAACCCCGCCATCATCTGCCACGAAGCCGGCCACCACGTGTGTCGGCACACCGCGGATTTCCGGCTCAACCGGCTGCGCCCACCCGGGCGGCATACCAACAAGAAGACTGCCCTGGACGAAGGCACTGCCGACGTCATCACCGCGATCCTGCTGGGCACTCCCGACATCTACGGCTGGCACCGCCACGGCGTCCCTGAGACCGAACAACGACGCCGCAGACTCGACTCCCGCTGGACGATGGCCCACTTCCGAGGCGGTCCCGGCAGCGACCCCCACGCCGACGGCACCGTCTGGGCCTCCGCCTGCTGGAGTGCCCGCCGGCGCGTCGCCGAGACAGGGGCCGACCCCAACCGCTTCGACGCGCTGCTGCTGTTCGGGATGGAACTGGTCGGACGCGACCATCCTGCAAGCCTGAGCAGCGACGCCCTGCGCGAACGGCGCCATTTTTCCTGGCTCATGGCCGCCATGGCCCAGTTCGACCCCACCCTCGCCCCCCATGTCCTGGCCGCCATGGCCGAACACGGCATCCGCCTCGGCGTCAGCAACAACGACCTTTCCCGCGCAGCCCGAACCGGCCCCATTCGACTGGTGGACGCATGAGTGGTCTTGCCGAGCACGAGGGAACTGGAGGTTTCCGTGACCGAGAAGTGGTCAGAACCATGGCCCTAGAAACGATTACCGTAGGCGAGAACAATTCCGACGATTATCTCAGGCTGATCGACGCTTGGCTGCGCGATTATGTCGCCGTTGCCGACCGAAGGGTCGGGCGGTCCGGACCGGTGTGCCCCTTCATGCCGCGTGCGCTCGATCAGCACGCGGTGGAAGCCCGTATGCGATACGACATCACCGGCTCCAGCGAGCCGGAACTGATCAATGAGCTGGGAACCGAGATCAGTGAGTTCGGCAGCACGGACCGACCAGCACCTAAGAGCGGGGTACTGCTCGACAGCAGGTTGATAGTCATGCCGCGCCTGGGTCCTGCGGGCTGGGAGCGCCTGGACGCGGCGTATGTGCATTTGAAGAGCTTCGCCGTGGAGGTGGGATTGATGATTGGCCAGTTCCATCCTCGTTGTGCCGAGAGGGCAGTTCGAAACCCGGACTTCCGAGTCTCCGTCGCCCCGGTCGCCATGCTCGCAATAAGGCATATGGC
>DASYES010000310.1:0-2170 GCA_036498885.1 Pseudonocardia sp. | reverse complement strand
CAACCGGCTGCTCCGCACACCGATGCCGCGGTGATTTTCACGGCATTCGCGCGGATGCACGTGTATCGGTTCGGGTCGGTACCCGTGACGCTGCTCGTGCAGCTGCCCGGGCAGTGTGGCAACCCCCACGATGTGGGCGGCGAATGTGCCGGCCAAGGCTGCTGAGCGGGCGGCCCACGCCGTCGAGATTCTCGGTGAGGGCCGGCCTGAGCGGCCGGGAGACGGTCGATCTCAGCTTGGGTTCGAGGCAAGCCATGCGTCGACGGGTGAATTCGCCGACGAGATCTCCGCTCGTGTGCTGGAGTTCGTGCGTCGGGTCGCCGCCCGAAGATCCGCCTGACGGAAGGAGCCACTGATGGCGCGTATCACCGAGGATCTCGTTCTGCTGCTCTTCGACCTCGAGTCCGGCAGGGCCCTCGTCGACAGCACCTCGCTGGATCGCGCGATCGGTGGCGCCCTCCTGCTCGACCTGTCCATCCAGGATCGGCTCGCCGCGGACGGGCAGGGCGCCCGCGCCCGGCTCTCCGTCACCGACGTCTCTCCCACCCGCGACCCACTCCTCGACGCCGCACTGACCAAGCTCACCGACCGGCAACCGGTGCGGGCCCAGAAGGCGGTGGAGCTGCTGGCACGCAAGACACGCGAGCCCGTGCTCGAGCGGTTGGTCGAGCGTGGGCTGATGCGCCGCGAACGCGCGCGGCTGCTCGGGTTCCTCCCGGCCACGCGGTGGCCCGCGGTCGACACCGCTCCGGTCACGGCGCTGCGGAGTCGGGTTGCGGAGGTGCTGCGCGACGGCGCGGCCCCCGACCAGCACATCGCCCTGCTGATCTCGCTGCTCCACGCGGTGAAAGCCGAGCACAAGGTGCTGGACGGGCCCCGCCGGGAGCTGCGGGCCCGCGCCGAGCAAGTCGCGCAAGGTGATTGGGCCGGGCCGGCCGTGCGCAAGGCCGTGCAGGCTGTGCAGGCGAGCGTTGCGGTGGCCGTCGCGGCTTCGGCTGCGGCGTCGAGCTCTTCCGGCGGCTCCTGAGCCGCCCGACGCCTGTCATTAGGCATATTCTTGGGCCGCTCGTCGATCGTGGACGGTCCGCCACGTGCACTTCCGGTTATCCGGCGCACACGGGCGCGCCGCTGGACGATCAGCTCCGGCCTCCCGTGAGAGGGTGAGCGCCATGTCACCGACGCTGCGCTCCGCCGCAGGCTCCGACGTCGGGCGACGGAGGTCGATGAACCAGGACTCGGCGGCCACCAGCTCCCGGTTGCTCGCCGTGGCGGACGGCATGGGCGGCCACGCTCACGGTGAGGTGGCGAGCGCGGTCGCCGTCGCCGCGCTCCTCGACCTCGACGCCCGGTTGCGCGACGTGGATCTCGGCGGCGTGGACCTCCTGGGCGTGCTCGGCGAGGCCATCGCCGACGCCGCCGCCCGGCTCACCGAACTGAGCGAGCACAACCCCGAACTCCGCGGCACCGGCACCACGGTCGTCGCATTCCTGGTGGACGGCGCGCGCATCGGCGTGGCGCACATCGGCGACTCGCGTGCCTACCTGCTACGCGACGGTGAACTGCACCGGCTCACCCGCGACCACACCCTTGTCCAGAGCCTCCTCGACGAGGGGCGCATCTCCCAGGAAGAGGCGGCGACGCACCCCCGCCGGTCCTGGCTGATCCGCACCCTGCAGGAGGGCACGCCGGCCGAGCCGGACCTCTTCGCGCTCGAGGGCCGAATCGGCGACCGCTACCTGATCTGCTCGGACGGGGTCACAGCGGTGCTCGACGACGCGCACATCGGCGAGGCCCTGGCCGGCATCGCGGAACCTGCCGACGTCGTGGCCCAGCTGATCGCCCTCGCCAACGAGGGCGGTGGACCGGACAACATCACCTGCGTCGTCGCCGACCTGGTCGAGGGGGTCCCGGAAGCCGACGACGTCCCGGTGGTGGTGGGCGCGGCCCAGCACGACGAGACCTGACCCGCCCTCGGCAAGCGGCCGACCGCGCGAGTCGCCCGGAACCGGAGCGCGAGTCGCCCCGGATCGCGGCGCGAGTCGTCCGCCCGCTGCGCGTCCGCAGCACGGCTGCGGGGGTCGCGTTGCTTTCCCGCCCGACCACCGGCGCTGCGGATCTGGCGTGATCATCAGTTCGGGGCCGGGAGCAGTGTATGGCGCGGTTGCCGGGC
>DASYES010000309.1:0-10109 GCA_036498885.1 Pseudonocardia sp. | reverse complement strand
GGCGTCCGGCTCGCTGTGGAACGAGGTGAGCAGCATCCACAGCACCGGGACGATGAAGAGGATCCCGACGATCCAGGCCACGACCGTGAGCAGGGTGCCGGTCGGGTTGCGGCGATGACGGGGCGCCACCGGCGATGCGGTGCGCGGCGCCTCCAACGTGGTGGTCATCGGGCTCCCTCCTCACGGAACAGCGACGACACGGTGCGCAGTGCGAGGGTGGCGATGATGATCGTCCCGACCACCACGACCACACCCGCGGCCGACGCCCGGCCGTAGTCCTGCGCGTTGTAGAAGGTCTGGTAGATCGTGTAGGGCAGGTTCGCCGTGCCGAGCCCGCCCGAGGTGATCGTGAAGACGGCGTCGAAGTTCTGCACGATGTAGATCGACCCGAGCAGGGCACCCAGCTCCAGGTACTGGCGCAGGTGCGGCAGCGTCATGTACCGGAAGATCTGCCAGCTCGAACAGCCGTCGATCTTGGCGGCCTCGATCACGTCGAGCGGCTTGCTCTGCAGACCGGCCAGGACGATCAACATCATGAACGGCGTCCACTGCCAGACCAGCGACACCACGATCGCCGTCAGCGGCATCGTGGATATCCAGTCGGGCTGAGGTGCGTTCTGGCCGAAGATCCACGTGAGCACGCCGTTGAAGAGGCCGTACTCCGGGTTGTAGAGCGCGTGCTTCCACACCAGCGCGGCCGCGACCGGCACGATGAGGAACGGCGTGATCATCATCGTGCGGACGAACCCGCGACCGCGGAACGCGCGGTCCAGCAACAGCGCGATCAGCAGGCCGAGGATCAGGCTGATCACCACCACCCCGACCGTCAGCTTGATGGTGGTGATGATCGAGTCACGCGTGTTCACGTCGGTCAGCACGCGACGGTAGTTGTCGATCCCCGCGAACCCCCGCTCGTCGGGGTAGTACGCGTTCCAGTTCATGAACGAGATGATCAGAGTGACGACGAACGGCAGCTGCGTCACGATGATCAGGAAGATCAGTGCGGGCAAGAGCGGGGCACGCCGCGCCCAGTCCCCCGCGCGCCGCAGCGTCTCCCTCTCCTCCGCCGACCGGCGCCACGCCGGGCCCGTGCGCGGCGGCTCCACAGCCGTGCTCATGAGCTCCCCCCTTCCGCCCGCGACCGGTACCGCTCCGCCACGTCGTCAGCCAGTTGCTGACCGCGATCAAGCGCCTGGTCCACCGTCACCAGCCCGGCGATCGCCGAGCTCACGTCCTGCGACACCTGCGTCCCGAGGTCGGGGAACTCCGGGATGTCGACGAACTGGATGCCGATCGCAGGCCGCGGCTGCACGCCGGGGTTGCGCGGGTCGGCACTCTCGATCGCCGCCTTCGTCGGCCCGGCGAAGGCCGAGGCCTGAGCCAGGTAGTCCGGGTTCTCGTACGTCGACGCCCGCTTGCCTGCGGGCACGTTGGACCAGCCGACCTCCTTGCCGACGAGCTGCTCGTACTCCTTGCTCGACGCCCAGGAGACGAACTTCCACGCGGCGTCCTTCTTCTCACTCGCCGCCTGGATGGCCCACGCCCACGCGTAGAGCCAGCCGGAGCTGGCGGTCTTGACGACGGGCGCGGGGGCGTAGCCGATCTTGCCGCGCACCGGGGAGTCGGCAGCCTCCAACGAACCCGCAGCGGACGTGGCGTCGTACCACATCGCGGCGTTGCCCTGGATCAGGTTGTTGAGGCATTCGGTGAACCCTGCCTGCGGGGCACCCGCCTCGCCGTGCGCCCGCACGAGGTCGACGTAGAACTGCGTGGCCTGGCGGAACTCCGGCGCGTCCACCGCGGCCTGCCAGTCGGCGGTGAACCAGGTGCCGCCGAAGGTGTTGACCACCGTGGTCAGCGGGGCGAAGACCTGCCCCCAGCCCGGCTGCCCGCGCAGACAGATCCCGGCCATGCCGGGCTGCGCGCCGTCGACGCGGGCGGCGATGTCGGCGACCTGCTGCCAGGTGGGGTGCTCCGGCATCGTGATGCCGGCGGCCTGCAGCACGTCCTTGCGGTACATGAGGAACGACGACTCGCCGTAGAAGGGCTCGCCGTAGATCTTCCCGTCGGCGCCGCTGAGCGAGGTGGTCATCGGCGCGAGGATGTCGTTCTGGTCGAACGCCGGGTCGGCGGCGATGTAGCCGTCCAGCGGGGCGATCCAGCCGCTTCGCGCGTAGATCGGGATCTCGAAGTTGGAGAGCGAGGCCACGTCGTACTGGCCTGCCTGGCTGGAGAACTCCTGGCTGATCTTGTCCCGCACGTCGTTCTCGGGCAGCACCGTGAAGTTGACGCTGATCCCGGTGTCCTTCGTGAAGTGCTCAGCGGTGAGCCGCTGCAGATCGATCATCTGCGGGTTGTTGACCATGAGCACGTTGATGCTGTTCGCCCCGCCGCTACCGACGCCACCGCCCCACCCCGCACAGGCCGTGCTCGACAGCAGCACCACGAGAGCGAGCAGCGCAGCGCGCATGCCCGTTCGCTTCATCGCGCCCTCCCGGCACCCACGGGCATGCTCAGATGAGCGCCGCCCTGATCACACGATGAGCCTGTGGCACCCATCACCTCGAGTCAATGGCTTGTGTCAGAATGGGCATTAGTCCGCTCAGATGAGCGGCCAAGGAGGGGTGCCACGTGGGCGCGGCCAGAGGCAGCGGAACGCGCGGACCGGCCCATCTCGTACTCACCGCGTCCATCGCCCGCCGGTACTACCTCGACGGCCGTTCGAAAGTCGAGATCGCCGAAGAGTTCGCGCTCAGCCGTTTCAAGGTCGCCCGGCTCTTGGAGGACGCCCGCAGCACCGGGCTCGTGCGCATCGAGATCGGCCACCCCGGCGTGATCGACGTCGAGCTCTCCGCCCGCCTGATGGAGACCCTCGGCCTGCAGCACTGCGTCGTCACCGATACCCCCGACGACCATCCCGCGTCGCTGCGCGAGCACCTCGGAGCCGCAGCTGCCGAGCTGCTGACGGAAGTGGTCACGCCCGACGACGTGCTCGGGCTCTCCTGGGCCCGGTCGGTGAGCGCGATGGCCACCGCACTGCAGCGCCTGGCCAACGTGCCGGTCGTCCAGCTCACCGGCGCGCTTGCCCGTCCGGGCGTGGACGACAGCTCGATCGAGGTGGTCCGCGACGTCGCGCGCGTCGCAGGCGGGCCCGCCTACTTCTTCTACGCGCCGATGGCTGTGCCGGACGCAGCCACCGCCCAGGTCCTGCGGCGCCAGCCCGAGGTCGCGAGAGCATTGCGCAGGATCGGATCCGTCACCCGCGCTGTCGCCGGCGTGGGGGCGTGGGCGTCCGAGCAGTCCACGCTCTACGACGCCACCGGTGAGACCGAGCGCCGCGAGCTGGGCCGCCGCGGAGTCGCCGCCGAGATCTCCGGGGTACTCGTCGACGCCGCGGGGTCGCCCGTGACGTCCGACCTCACGGAGCGGATGATCGGCATCACGGCCGAGCAGATGCGTGCGGTGCCGGAGGTGATCGCGATCGTCTACGGCACCGCGAAGGTCCGGGCGGTGCTCGCCGCCGTCCGCGGTGGGATGGTGGACAGCCTGGTCACCCACTCGACGCTGGCAGAGGAACTGATCCGCGCGGCCCGGTCGTGACGGCGGCGTCGTGACCGCCGGCGTACTCCTTCCCGCGGAGGCGGCGTCGTGACCGCCGAGGTACCGCTGGCCGGCGGCACGGCCAACCGCGGGCGCGTCCACCGTGTCGGCAACACGGTGCGCAGGCCGCTGCGGGCCACGAGTGCGGCGACCCACGCCCTGCTGCGACACCTGGAGGAGGTGGGGTTCGACGGGGCGCCCCGCGTGCTCGGCGTCGACGAGATGGGCCGGGAGGTACTCAGCTACGTGCCAGGTCAGGCCGTCATCGCCCCGGCGCCGGACTGGGGACTCACCGACGCCGCGCTCGACAGTGTCGGACGGCTGCTGCGGCGCTTCCACGACGCCACTGCCGGCTTCGACCCCACGCCCTACCTGTGGCCACACGCCGCCCCCACCCCGTTCGACGGCGCCGGCATCGCCCACAACGACCCCAACCTCGACAACGTCGTCTTCCGCGACGGGCGCGCGGTCGCGCTGATCGACTTCGATCTCGCCGCCCCCGGCACCGCGGTCTGGGACGTCGCCGCCGCGGCCCGGCTGTGGGTGCCGCTGCGGGCACCGGCCGACACCGTGGACGTCCGGGGCGGACGGGAGCTGCACCGGCTACGGCTCTTCGCCGACGCCTACGGCCTGGACGACGCGGGCCGCTCCGGCTTCGTCGCCGCGCTCCGCGAGAGCCACGAGTGGATGTGCGGGGTTGTCCGCGACGGAGCTGCGCGCGGGGTACCGGGCTTCGCCGAGTACTGGACGTCCGAGGCCGTGGCCCGTGCAGCACGCGCCCGCGTCTGGTTCGACCGCAACGCGGAGGCGATCACCGGCGCACTGCGGTGACCACGTCACCGTCTTGACAGTAACGCCATCCGGACGGAATTCTCGTGATCAGCCGAACGACGGCTGACGGCCAGCCCGAGAGGAGAGTCCGGCATGGGCACGGCATCGCTCCCCGCCCCGCTCACCACTGACGAATACCTCTACTTCCTCGACCGGGCCTTCACCGGGATGCTCGACGTGCTGAGCGAACTGGACGAGGAGGCGATCAACACGAGACCGTCCCTGCCTGGGGCCAACAGCCCGTACGCGATCGTGTACCACTGCGTCGAGATGTCCGACTACTGGATCGGACACGTGGTCGCCGGCCGCCCGACGAACCGGGACCGCACCGCCGAGTTCAACGCCATGGGCACCCTGAACGACCTCCGCCGCCGGGTCGGGGACGTCCGGCACCGGTTGCTCGACGACCTCGCGGGCACCGACCTGCACGGAGACCCGAGAAACCCTCCGGCCCGCGATTACCAGGGCCCGGAACAGCCGTTGACCTGCACCGGGGTGCTCCTGCACGTGCTCGAGGAGCTGGCCCAGCATCACGGCCACGCGCAGCTGAGCCGCGACCTGCTCCTGCACGAGGCTGCACGGTGAGCCGGCCCGGCGCACTTCGGCCCGCCGACACGCTGTTCGACGACCTGCACCTGGACGAGCTGCGCCGCCGGCCCGGCGTGAAGTGGCAGCGGGTCGGACCGGATGTCCTTCCGGCGTGGGTCGCCGACATGGACTTCGCCGTGCCCCCGGTGGTGGCCGACGCGATCGAGCACACCGTCCGCCGCGGCGACCTCGGCTACCCGAGCTGGCAGGACGGCAACCCGCTCCGGACCGCCTTCGCCGACCGGATGCAGGAGCGGTACGGCTGGACGGTGTCGGCGGATGCCGTCCGTGAGCACACCGATCTCCTCCAGGCCCTCCAGCTCGTGCTTCATCTGGCGACGAATCCCGGCGACGCGGTGGCCGTGCAGACCCCCAACTACCCGCCCTTCCTCGCCACGCTCGAGACCATGGGACGTCGCAGCGTCGGCTCACCGTGGGTCAGGACGACCGCGGGCTGGGCGCCCGACCTCGCAGGCCTCGCCGACGCCGTTGTCGCGCACGACTGCCGGGTGCTCCTGCTGGTCAACCCGCACAATCCGACCGGGCGGGTCCTCACCCGGGACGAGCTCACCGAGATCGCGGCGATCGCGCGGCGCCACGACCTGCTCGTGTTCAGCGACGAGATCCACGCCGAGCTGACCTACGAACCGCACCGCCACATCCCCTTCGCCTCGCTCCACGAGGACGCCGCTGCCCGCACCGTCACCCTGACGTCGGCGACCAAGGCGTTCAACCTCGCCGGACTCCGGTGCTCGGTGGCGCACTACGGCTCGGAGCAGCTTCTGGCATTGCGCGACTCGCAGCCGCCCGACCTCTACGGCACGGTGTCCACGCTCGGCGTGACCGGCACACTCGCCGCCTGGCGGCACGGTGCCGAGTGGCAGGACCGGCTGCTGCGCGTGCTGGACCGCAACCGGCGTCGGGTCGCGGAGGCGCTCGCCTCCTCCTCCGGCAACGGCCACTGCCCGATGCCCGAGGCGACCTACCTCTACTGGTTCGAGTCCGACGTCCTCGGGGTCGGCACCGAACCGGTCGACGAGGTCCTCGATCGCGCTCGGGTGCTGCTGGACGGCGGGGCCCGCTTCGGTCCCGGCGGGCAGCGCTACCTGCGGCTGAACTTCGCGACGAGCGCCCCGCTGCTGGAGGAGATCCTCACGCGGCTGGCCTCACTGGACCGCCACTGAGCTCTCGGCCCGCCGCCCGCGCTGCCGGCGCCGGTACTCGGCGGCCTTCATCCGGTTGCCACACTCGGCCATTCCACACCAGCGGCGGGGCTTGCCGCGGGAGTCGTCGACGAACAGCCGCGTGCACTCCGGGCGGCCGCATTCGCGCACCCGGTCGAGATCCGCTGAGCCGATCAGCTCGACAGCGTCACGCGCGACGGTCGACAGCACAGCGGTCAGGTCGCCCTGGCGCTCGAGCACGCCCGCGGCAGCGAGTACCGACCGGACCGGCGGCGGGTCGGCGAAGGCCTGCAGCTCCGCGGGCCGTACGTGACGCTCCGGCTCGGTCCTCGTCGCCGCGTAGACGAGCTCCCGCAGCCGCCGGATCTCCCGCAGGCCCGCGTCGTCCACCTCCGGTGGGTGGGTCAGCAGGCCCGCCTCCACCACCCACTCGGCGACGTCCCGGCCGTGCGGCAGCAGCTCCTCCTGCTGGTGGCGGCGCCACTTGAGGGTGCCGGCCAGATCCAGCGACACCCGCCCGCTCACGAACACATGCACGTCACCATATTGACGGTGACGAGAGGGTTCCCACAAGAAAGCCAACAACGACCTGCCTCGGGGTCAGGCTCCGACACCCACCTTGCCCACCGCGCCTCGCAGTCCCACACAGCCGACGCAACCCACGCAGCCTTCGCAGTCGACACAGCCGATGCAGCCCACGCAGCGGCGGCAGCCGACACAGCCGAGGCACGCGATGCAGGAGAGCAGTCCGATGCTCAGGATCGTCAGCACGCTGCCGACGATCCCGGCGCTCCCGGCCGTCGCCACGCTGCCGGCCACACCTGCGCTACCCGATGTGGCGACGCTGCCGACGACCGCCACACTGCCCGCCGTCGCCACGCTCCCCGCCACCGCCACGCTGCCACCCGTCGCGACGCTCCCCACCACCGCGCGGCTGCTGTCGGATCGGACTTCCTCGACCTCGTCCACGTCGTTCCTCCCGCTCGCCGTCGCCCCACAGCATGTCGTACGGAATCACGGGGTGGTCCATGCCTTTCCGTGGCCTTCAGCCCGGGATGATGCGGCGCCTGCGCAGGTCCTCGAACAGCTGCAGCAGCATGGCCTCCGTGCCACCATCGCGTCCCACACCGGCTGCTTGTCGGCCGTCACATCCGTCAGCGACATCGGCAGCGGCGCCGCGACCTGCAGCCCGAACGCGTCCGCGATCACCGGCCACATCCGGTTCCAGCGGAACAGGTCGCCGTTGACGATGTTGAACGCCTCGTTCGCGCACCGCGGGTGCGGTGGCCGCCCACACCGTCGCCTCGGCGACAGGCCGGCGTCGGTGAGCTCGAGCAGCGCGTCGTACGCACCGGGGCGGCCGGGGAACCGCAGCGGGATGCCCAGCTCTTTGCTGATCGAGGCGTAGACGGCCAGCACGACTGCGAGGTTCATCGGGTTGCCGAGTGCGAACCCCGCGACGACCGAGGGCCGGATCGCCGACCACCTCCAGCCCGCCTCCACCGCCCGCGCCTCGACGAGCTGTTGCTGCCCGACGTTGAACGCCGGACCCTCCCGTCGAGCTGGCCGCCGCGCCGCGAGAGCCCGACGACGTCCCAGTCCCGGAGGCGGGCGAGGTGGTCGGCGAGAGTGCCACCGATGACGCCACGAGCTCCGACGACCAGTGCGGTGTTCGTCATGCCGCTCCCGGGGCAGCCTTGTAGCGGCGGTCGAGCCCTACGGCGACCAGAGCGACGGCGAGCCCGGCGGCAGCCATGATCGCGCCGACCATGTCCGGCGAGGTGAGGCCGAAGCCTGCGGCGATGGCAACGCCACCGAGCCACGCACCAGCGGCGTTGCCGAGATTGAACGCGGCGATGTTGGCGGCGGACGCGAGCGTGCCCGCGCTGCCCGCAGCCTCCATCACCCGGGTCTGCAGGCCGGGCACGGTCGCGAACCCGACGAAGCCCACCGCGGCGAGCGTCGCGACGGCCGGGATCGGCGATGCCGCAGTCAGGGCGAAGATCGCGAGCACTGCCGCGAGTACGGCGAGGAGCACGACCAGCGTCGGCATCAGCGCGCGGTCGGCCGCCCGCGCGCCGGCGAGGTTCCCGACCACGAGTCCCGCGCCGAAGACGAGCAGGAGCCAGGTGAGTGCGCCGGCCGGGAAGCCTGTTACCTCGGTCATGATCGGCGCGACGTAGGTGAACGAGGCGAACACCCCGCCGAAGCCGAGGGCGGTCATCCCCAGGGCCAGCCATACCTGGGGACGGCGGAACGCGGCGAGCTCGACGCGCAGGTCGGCCGCCGGGTCGGCAGGCCGGTCGGGCACCAGGGCGAGGATGCCGACGGCACCCACCACACCGAGCGCGGCGACCACCCAGAACGTGGCGCGCCAGCCGAACGACTGCCCGACCACCGTCCCCAGCGGCACTCCGAGCACGTTGGCCACGGTGAGGCCGGTGAACATCATCGCGATCGCGGCGGCCCGGCGCTGCGGCGCCACGAGCCCGGCCGCCACCACCGAGCCCACCCCGAAGAACGCGCCGTGGCACAGCGCCGCGACGACCCGTCCGGCCATCATCTCCGCGTAGCTACCGGCAAGCGCCGAGCCGACGTTGCCCACGATGAAAAGCCCCATCAACCCGAGCAGGACGGGTTTTCGGCGCAGCTTCGTCGCGGCCGCCGTGAGCAGCGGCGCGCCGATCACGACGCCGAGTGCGTAGCCCGAGACCAGCAGGCCCGCTGTGGGGATGTCGACCCCGAAGCCGGTGGCGATGTCCGGCAGCAGACCGGTGATCACGAACTCGGTGGTGCCGATGGCGAACGCGCTGATCGCAAGGGCCAGGAGGGCGAGTGGCATGAGGCTCCTTATGCAGACGCTGATTGCACGCTTCTGCAACAGTTGCATGCGCCTTATAAAAGCGGCAACCACGTATGCTGTGGCCCACAGAGGAGGTGCCGGGTGGCCATCGCAGACGATGCGGTCGAGGTGCGGGCCCAGGGGTGGCGCACGCTGGCCGCGCTGCACGGACGGCTGGAAGAGGCGCTGGAGAAGGCGCTACAAGCCGGGTTCGATCTGTCGGTCGTCGAGTACACAGTGCTCGACACGCTCGACCGCCAGGACGGCTGGCACATGCGCATGCAGCAGCTCGCCCGCGCGGCCGCGCTCTCGCACAGCGCCACCACCCGGCTCGTCACGCGGCTGGAGAACCGCCGGCTGCTCAGCCGCTTCCTCTGCGAGGACGACCGGCGCGGGATCTACAGCACGCTCACCAAAGAAGGCAAGAAGCTGCTGGAGCAGGCGCGACCGGTACACGACAGGACCCTGAAGGAGAGCCTGGACGCCGCGCGCGCCGTCCCCGAGCTCGCGCCGCTGGTCGACGCCCTGCACGGCCTGCCGCGCCTCTGATCACGCGCCACTACCAACGCCGACAACCACGGCCGCACCCGGCGCACGATCTCACCCACCATGGGTGGCTGCCGCCCGCCGGTCCCCGCCGCAGGTGCCTTGCCCTAGATGATCGATTCCGTGAAGTTGGTGTTCAGTGGTCGTAGGCGATGAGGCTGCGCTTGCTGGGCGCGTGGGTGTTCCAGTTGTGCCAGACCGCCGCGGCCAGGGCGAGCAGTCGTTGGGCGACCCGGGTACCGACACCCTGGCTGGTGCGGCCGCCGTGGCGTTCGAGCCCGAGCTGACCCTTGAGCGTGTCGAAGATCGACTCGATCCACTGCCGGACTCCGCCGAGGTTGCCGTGACGGGCTCGTTCGTTGCGCCGGTCCGGACGCAGCAGGGTGACTCCGAGGTGCGCGATCTGACCCTCGATCTCCCGGCCGGCAAGGCCCTTGTCGGCCAGCACCGTTGCTGCGGGCGCGAGGTAGCCGGCCTGGACCGCCGTGGTGATCAGGTCCAGGCAGACCTCGCGCTCG
>DASYES010000308.1:0-10132 GCA_036498885.1 Pseudonocardia sp. | reverse complement strand
TTGGGTGGTCAATGAAAGGGAGACGATTTGCTGGCGTC
The DNA here is from genome assembly GCA_036498885.1 of Pseudonocardia sp. Lineage (GTDB taxonomy): Bacteria > Actinomycetota > Actinomycetes > Mycobacteriales > Pseudonocardiaceae > Pseudonocardia. Next base: position 10,094 of record DASYES010000308.1, on the reverse strand, counting down.
AATGTTTCATTGACAACAGAAGCTCGGCCGGCGATCCCATGCCTCCTCATGTGCCCGTACGCCACCAGCCGCAGGGGGCGCTGGACATGCGCGAAGGAGCGCTCCATCGCGCACTTCTCGCGATCCGGTCCCACCTCTCCGTGGAGATGGACAGCGGTCATGTCCACGAGCTCAGCGATCCCCCGCAGGAGCACTGCGCAATGCCGGTTGTGCGCCACCGCCGCGTCGGCGTCGGCGTACTCCTCCATGACCACGAACTCGTGTGGGTCCGCGCAGCCGTACCGGTCGTCGCGGAGCGTCCCGGCCTCCTCCCCCGCCGTGACGCCCAGCGCGGCCGCCGCCCTGACGAACTCCTCGCGCCGTCCAGGACGGACACGCAGCTCGGCGCGAACGACGATCGTCACCGCTGCCGCCCCGCCGTTCAGAACATTCGTGTGGCCTGCGGCAACAGGCCTCTGGTGCGCAATGGCACCACCCGGACGCGCGCCCCCGTGTACGGGGCCTCGATCATCTTCCCGTTGCCGATGTACAGGGCCACATGGTGAATCGGGGCGCCCGGGTTCTGGAAGAAGACCATGTCGCCGGGGTGCAGGTCGGAGATCGGCACTTTCCGGCCAGCATTGAACTGGTTGCGGCTCACCCGCGGCAACGACACCCCCGCGCCACTGAACGCGTAGAGCATCAGGCCCGAGCAGTCGAACCCGATCCGGTCGAGCGGTGAGCCAAGACCGTCAGGAATCCCCCTGCTGGGGCCGCGCCCGTTGCCGCCGCCCCAGACGTACTGCACGCCGATCTGCGACATCGCGCGGTCGATCACGCGCCGCACCGCAGTGCTGCCGACGGCCGGGCCGGCGCCGTCCCGGCCCCCGAGCCTGGCCGCAGCGGCATTGCGCTCGGCCCGTTCCCGCGCGGCCTGCTCCTGCGCGAGCCGGCGCTGCCACTCGTCGAACCGGGCACGTTGCTGACGCAGTCCGGCGTCCGCCGACTCGGCCGCATCGAGCCGGCGCTGCACCTCCGCACGCTCCGCTGCCACCGCCGCGAGCTGCTCCGCCTGCTCCCGCGCGGCAGCGGCAGCGGCAGCCAAGGCTGCATCGGCGGCCGCCTTCGCCGTCTGCGCCTCGGCCTCACGAGCGCGTGCGTCATCGAGCGCGGCCCGCGCGGCGGAGTCCGCATTCGCCTTGGCAACCCGGGCGCGTTCCAGCCCGTCCCGTGCGGCGAGCTGCGACCGCGCGATGAGGTCGTTGAACTCGGCGCGTGCGACGAGATCCTCGGGACTCGTGGAGTCGGTGAGCAGGCCGAGCGGTCCGACGTCGAGGCCCTGCTGATATGTGGCGGTGACGAACTCGTCGAGCCGGGCGCGTGCCTGGTCGATCGCGGAGGACGCGGCCTGGGTTTCGATCCGTGCCGCTGCGGCGCGCCGTGCCGCAGCAGCCGCCGCGTCCTGCGCGGTCTGCAGGACGACGAGCGCGGCCTCGGCGGTCTCGCGCTGGGCGGCCAGCGCGGCCTGGAGGTCGTCGGTACGGCTGTCGAGCTCGGCGAGCTGGGCGGTCAGCCGGCCGACCTCGCCGGCCCGCTGGGCGACCGAGCTGCGGCTGCGCTGCAGCTCGTCGTCGCTCGGGTTGGGCGGTGGCGGCGGGGTGGGCTGGGCCATCGCCGTGGACGTGCCACTGCCGACCAGGGCGAGCAGCACGACGAGGACGACGACACGGTTCCGCCACCCCCACGGCCGGCGTCCTTCTTCCCGACCCGGGCACGGACGCGGCGCACCTCGGTACCGCACGGCAGCCGCCTCCGTTCCGTCGTCGTGCTCCAGAAGCGAGCGCACTGTGCCACCCGGACGGCCCAGAAACCGGTAGCCACACGCGTATCGCCACGAACAACGACCACACGGAGGAACAGGACGGTGCGCTCAGAGCGCAACGAGCCCGGAAACTCACCCGGTCGAGCGATGGACCCCACGACTCGACCGGCTAGCAGGACAAGCGTACTGTTTGGTGGCGAGCGGGGCCGCTGCGCCGAGGACCTGTCGGTGCGCGAGACTCCGGACAAGCCGAGGCACAGAGATATCCAGCACGAGATCCCAGCGCCCACCACCGCAGGAGGACAACGACGTGGCCAGCACAGACAGCTTCGGAGCGAAAGGGACGATCCAGGCGGGCGGGGCGGATCACGAGATCTTCCGGCTCGCAGCGGTGGAGGGCGCCGACCGCCTCCCGTTCAGCCTCAAGGTTCTGCTGGAGAACCTGCTGCGGACCGAGGACGGCACCAACGTCACCGCCGATCACGTACGGGCGCTGGCGAACTGGGATCCTGCCGCCGAGCCGGACACCGAGATCCAGTTCACCCCCGCCCGGGTGGTGATGCAGGACTTCACCGGCGTCCCCTGCGTCGTCGACCTGGCCACCATGCGCGAGGCCGTGACCGAGCTGGGCGGCGATCCCGCCAAGGTCAACCCGCTGGCTCCCGCCGAGCTGGTGATCGACCACTCGGTGATCATCGACATCTTCGGCCGGCCCGACGCCTTCGAGCGCAACGTCGACTTCGAGTACCAGCGCAACAAGGAGCGCTACCAGTTCCTGCGCTGGGGCCAGGGCGCGTTCGACGAGTTCAAGGTCGTCCCGCCGGGCACGGGCATCGTGCACCAGGTCAACATCGAGCACCTCGCACGCGTGGTCATGACGCGTGACGTGCCCACCGGCACCGGAGGCCATGTCCGCCAGGCCTACCCCGACACCCTCGTGGGCACCGACTCCCACACCACGATGGTCAACGGCCTGGGCGTGCTGGGCTGGGGCGTCGGCGGCATCGAGGCCGAGGCGGCCATGCTCGGCCAGCCCGTCTCGATGCTCATCCCGCGTGTGGTGGGCTTCAAACTCACCGGCGAGATCCCTGCCGGCGCCACCGCCACCGACGTCGTGCTGACGATCACCGAGATGCTGCGCCGCCACGGCGTGGTGGGCAAGTTCGTCGAGTTCTACGGCGAGGGCGTGGGTGCCGTGCCGCTGGCCAACCGCGCGACCATCGGCAACATGAGCCCGGAGTTCGGCTCCACTGCGGCGATCTTCCCGATCGACGAGGAGACGGTCCGCTACCTCAAGCTCACCGGCCGGTCCGACGAGCAGATCGACCTCGTCGAGACCTACGCCAAGGAACAGGGCCTCTGGCACGACCCGTCCCGGGAGCCGGTCTACTCCGAGACCCTCGAGCTCGACCTGTCCACGGTCGTCCCATCCATCGCGGGGCCGAAGCGTCCGCAGGACCGTATCGAGCTGACCGACGCCAAGTCCTCGTTCCGCAAGTCGGTGCACGACTACACGGACGACGCGGAGCCGCAGCCCCTCGCGCACAACCACGTGGACGAGGCCGGCCGGGAGTCCTTCCCGGCGAGCGACGCGCCCGCGCTCGCCTTCTCCGACGACGATGACGACCAGCCGGTGGTGCACTCGGCCGCGAACGGCGGCGAGGGCCGCCCATCCCGCCCGACCACGGTCACGACCTCCGACCGCGGCGAGTTCGTGCTCGACCACGGTGCCGTCGTGATCGCCTCGATCACCTCGTGCACCAACACCTCGAACCCGTCGGTGATGCTGGGCGCCGCGCTACTGGCGAAGAACGCCGTCGACAAGGGCCTGGCCGTCAAGCCGTGGGTGAAGACGTCGATGGCGCCGGGCTCGAAGGTCGTCACCGACTACTACGAGAAGGCGGGCCTCTGGCCGTACCTCGAGAAGCTCGGCTACCACCTGGTCGGTTACGGCTGCACCACGTGTATCGGCAACTCGGGGCCGCTGTCCGAGGAGATCTCCGCCGCGGTCAACGAGGCCGACCTCTCGGTGGTCTCGGTGCTCTCGGGCAACCGCAACTTCGAGGGCCGGATCAACCCCGACGTCAAGATGAACTACCTCGCGTCCCCGCCGCTGGTGATCGCCTACGCGCTCGCCGGCACGATGGACTTCGACTTCGAGGCACAGCCCCTCGGCCAGGACCCCCAGGGCAACGACGTGTTCCTGCGCGACATCTGGCCGTCGGCCCAGGACGTGCAGACGACAATCGACGGCGCGATCAGCCAGGAGATGTTCACCAAGGACTACGCCGACGTCTTCAAGGGCGACGAGCGGTGGCGCGCGCTGCCCACTCCGGAAGGCAAGATCTTCGAGTGGGACGCCGAGTCGACCTACGTGCGCAAGCCCCCGTACTTCGAGGGCATGGAGCCCGACCCGTCACCGGTGCAGGACATCGCCGGGGCGCGCGTCCTGGCGTTGCTCGGCGACTCCGTGACCACCGACCACATCTCCCCCGCGGGCTCCATCAAGGAGGACACCCCCGCCGGGCAGTACCTGCGTGGGCACGGCGTGGAGAAGAAGGACTTCAACTCCTACGGATCCCGCCGCGGCAACCACGAGGTGATGATCCGCGGCACGTTCGCCAACATCCGGCTGCGCAACCAGCTCCTGGACGGCGTGTCCGGCGGCTACACCCGCGACTTCACGCAGGACGGGGGCCCGCAGGCGTTCATCTACGACGCCGCGGAGAACTACGCCGCCGCGGGCACTCCCCTGGTGGTGCTGGGCGGCAAGGAGTACGGCTCCGGCTCGTCGCGCGACTGGGCGGCCAAGGGCACCGCGCTGCTCGGCGTCACGGCCGTGATCGTGGAGAGCTACGAGCGGATCCACCGCTCCAACCTGATCGGCATGGGCGTTCTGCCACTGCAGTTCCCGCAGGGCGAGTCGGCGGCATCCCTCAAGCTCGACGGCACAGAGACGTTCGACATCTCCGGCGTCACCGCGCTGAACGAGGGATCGACGCCGCGGACCGTGCACGTGAGTGCCACCAAGGAGAACGGCGAGAAGGTGGAGTTCGACGCCACCGTCCGAATCGACACCCCCGGCGAGGCGGACTACTACCGCAACGGCGGGATCATGCAGTACGTCCTGCGCGGCATGCTGCGCAGCTGACCTCCACTCCCCCACGACGGCGGGCGACCCGGTTCTTCCGGGTCGCCCGCTGTCGACGTTGCGCCGCGTGTGGTGTCGCTGACAGATTGACGAAACGCTGGCGTCAATGTTTCATTGACACCATGGGGCGGAGCGAGAGCCGCCCCGCGCGCATCGGGTCGCCCGCCCGGCCCGAGCGAGCTCCCCGGACGCCGGGCGTGGCGACGAGACGAGTAGGACGCCTGGCGCGCCGGCCCCGTCATCCACCCGGAACCGGATGCCCAGGGTCGACCCACGGCACGTGCTCGGGCTCCGCCACGCCCTCGATGTCCAGGTTCACCACGATCGGCTCCTGACCGCTGCGCGTCAGCACGCACTCCAGCGGCTCGTCGTCGAGCGCGTTGATCTCCTGGTGCGGCACGAACGGCGGCACGAAGATGAAGCCTCCTGGTCCGGCCTCCGCCGTGAACTCGAGGTGCTCGCCCCACCGCATCCTCGCCCGGCCGCGCACCACGTAGATCACGCTCTCCAGCTCGCCGTGGTGATGGGCACCGGTGCGGGCACCGGGGTGGATCGTGACGGTGCCGGCCCACAGCTTCGCCGCCCCCACACGCGCGTGCGTGATGGCAGCGGCACGGTGCATGCCCGGCGTCTGCGGTGTGTTGGTATCGAGCGCCTCGCCGGGGATGACCCGGACCCCGTCGGTCCGCCACGAACGACTCGCCCGACCGTTGCTCATCCCAGCAGGCTAGCCCGATGTCCGGAGGGCCCAGCACCAACCGGGTCCTCCCCGGCCCACGGCATCACAGCGTCTCTTGCGCCGTCTCGTGCGGCCGGAGTCTCGTGCGGCCGGAACCGTGCGATTCGGCCTCCGGAGACGGGCGACTCGCGGCGAAAAAACGGGCGACTCGCGGGACTTCAGGTGGCGGTTGCCAGCGTCAGGGCGAAGCGTTCGTTCGAGTCGGTCCAGGTGCGGGTGACCGTGAAGCCCGCCTCGTCGAGCATCGCGCGAACACCGGGACCGCTGAACTTGGCCGAGATCTCTGTGCGCATCTCCTCCCCCGCAGCGAAATGCACCTCGAGGCCCAGCTCGGCGAGAGTGACGGTGATGGGGCGCTGCGCGACCAGCCGCATCTCGATCCACTCGTTCTCCGCGTCCCACACCGCGCGGTGGGAGAACTCCTCCACCGGGAAGTCGGCGCGCAGCTCGCGGTTGAGCACCTGGAGCACGTTGCGGTTGAACTCGGCCGTGACGCCCGCCGAATCGTCGTAGGCACGGACCAGAGTCTCCTCGTCGATCACGAGACCCGTGCCGAGCAGAAGCTGCTCGCCCGGCTGCAGCACCGCGCGAAGCCGCTCGAGGAACTCGGCGCGCTCGGCCGGCAGCAGGTTGCCGATGGTGCCGCCGAGGAACGCCACCATCCGGTGCTTGCCCCGCGGCAACCGGTGCAGGTGGCCCGTGAAGTCGCCGACCACGCCGTGCAGCTCGAGGTTCGGGTACTCGACGGACAGGGCGTCCATGGCCGACCGGAGGGCAGCCTCGCTCACGTCCTGTGGCACGTACCGGCGCAGCGACCCGGCACGGCCGAACGCGTCGAGCAGCAGCCGCGTCTTGGCCGACGATCCCGAGCCGAGCTCGACGATCGTGTCGGCCCCTGACGTGATCGCGATCGCGTCGGCGCTGCGCTCCAGCAAGGCCCGCTCGGTGCGGGTGGGGTAGTACTCCGGCAACTTCGTGATCAGCTCGAACAATTCGCTGCCCCGGGCGTCGTAGAACCACTTGGGGGGCAACTGTTTGGGGATCGCCGTGAGACCTGCTCGCACGTCGACGCGCAGGGCGGCATCGGCGTCGCCGTCGGTGAGGTGGATGTCCAGCAACGCGGGGCTCATGGGACTCCTGTCATCGTGAGTTCGTCGACCCGGTAGTGGCCGGGTCGGGCCACTACGAGGTGCCGGTCGGGCACCGGGTTCCAGGTGGAAAGGCTGTCGATCGGCTCGGACGCGACGAGGACGGAGTCGGGGGTGGTGCGCACCGACAACGCGTGGTCCCACGCCGTGGCCCAGATCCCACGGCCGTCGGTGAGCAGCAGGTTGAGCCGCGACCCGGGCGCCGCCGCGGCCACTGCGGTGACGACGCCGGCCAGGACGTCGGCGGGATCCCCGCCCTCGGACAGCCGGTGGCGCACCAGCGCCCAGAGCAGGGCCGAGTCGGTGGGTGCGTCAAGGGTGATGAGGTCGGCCACCGGCAGGCCGGCGGCGATCCCGGCGACCGAGTGCGGCCAGCCGCGCACCACGCCGTTGTGGCTGAACAGCCATCGCCGGTGGGCGAACGGCGCCGCAGCCGTCTCGGTGACGGGCATGCCGACCGTGGCAGACCGGACCGCCGCGAGGACGGCGGACGAGCGGGTGGCGGCCGCCATGGCGGCGAAGGAGGCATCGGACCAGATCGGCGCGGCGCTGCGGTACCGCACCGCGTCGGCCTCGGGCGCCGGGTACCAGCCGGCGCCGAAACCGTCGGCGTTGATCGTGCCGCCTGCGCGCATGTCCTGCGGTGCGTAGGACTGCCGCAGCAGCCCGTGCGACGCCTCGAGGACCAGCGACGACAACGTCACGGGTGGCCCCAGGTAGGCCAGATGGCGACACACCCGGGACTACGCCGTCTCCGCCGGCGACACATCCCGGGCGCAACGGAAGCCCGAGAAGATCTGCCGACGAATCGGGTGGTCCCAGTTGCGGAACGTGCTGCGGATGGCAGCCGGGTCGGTACCGAAGGAACCGCCGCGCAGCACCCGGTAGTCGCCGCCGAAGAACACCTGGGAGTACTCGGGGTAGGGGAACACCTCGAACCCCGGGTAGGGGTGCCAGCCCGAGCTGGTCCACTCCCACACGTCGCCGACGAGCTGCTGAACGCCAAGCGGCGACGCCCCGAGGGGGAAGGCCCCCGCAGCCGCGGGCTGCAGGTGCCGCTGCCCGAGGTTGGCGTGCTCGGCGGTGGGCTCCTCGTCGCCCCACGGGAACCGCCGGGAGCGTCCGGTGGTCGGGTCGTACCGGGCGGCCTTCTCCCACTCCGCCTCCGTGGGCAGCCGCTTGCCCGCCCAGCGGGCGTACGCCTCGGCCTCGTGGAAACAGACGTGGACGACCGGCTCGTCGGCGGGCACCCGCTCGACCACGCCGAACCGTCGCCGGTACCACTCACCCGAGCCGTCGCGTTCCCAGAACTCGGGCGCTGTGAGCCCGGCCGATACGCGGTGCGCCCAGCCCGCGTCGCTCCACCACCGCTGGTCGTCGTAGCCGCCCGCCGCGATGAACTCCGCGTACTCGCCGTTGGTGACGGCAGCCGCGTCGATGACGAACGCCGGGACCTCGACCACATGCGCGGGACGCTCGTTGTCGAGCGCCCACGCCTCGGTGGACGTGCCCATCGTGAACGCGCCGCCGGGAACGAGCACCTCGCGGGCGGCGAGCGGCCGGCCGGCAGGCGGGGCGCTCGCCTGCAGTACCGGGGCGCCTGCACGCAACTGGTGGGTGGCGAGCATCGTCTCGTCGTGCTGCTGCTCGTGCTGCACGATCATGCCGAATGCGAAGCCGTGCTCCACGAGCCGCCGACCGGTGAGTGGGGTGCGCTCGAGGGTCTCGAGGGCCTTGTCGCGCACCTCGGCCACGTAGGCGCGGGCCTCTGCCGGGCCGAGCAACGGTAGATCGACGCGGCTCGCGCGCGAGTGCTGGAAGGCGTCGTAGAGCCCGTCGATCTCCGGACGCAGCGGCTCGCGCCCGCCGACGTCACGCACCAGCCAGAGCTCTTCCTGGCTGCCGATGTGCGCGAGATCCCAGACCAGCGGTGACATCAGCGGTGAGTGCTGGGCCACGAGATCGGCCTCGTCGACGGCGTCGGTGAGGGCGGTGCTGCGAGCACGGGACGCGGTGAGCAGCTCGGCGACGCGGGCGCGTAGCTCCTCGCCGCCCAACGCGATCGGGTCGCTGACGGTCATGACGTCTCTCCCTCCGGAGGTGCCGGCTGGCGGGTGTAGTTCTCGGCAAGGTCGAGTGCGAGGTCGCCGACGAGGCGGTCGGCGGAGACCTCGACGGATGTGTCGGCAGGGCACAGGCCGCGCAGGACCTGCCGCTCCGTCATGTCCACGAGGTCCTCGGCCACCCAGCGGGGAGCACCGAGGGCGGTCGACCGGTCGCAGGCCAGCTCGAACAATGTGGCCGCCGCCCGGGCGAGCGGCTCGTCGGCGAGGCCGAGCCGGGCGGCCTCGGTCCAGCGGCCCTCTGCCGGCTCGCAGGCCTCGCGCGCCTTGCCCGTGACGACGGTGTCGGAGAGCAGCGCGGCGATCACCGTGACGGGCAGGGCCCACCGGCGCCCTGGCTGGGCGTCGACGTAGCGCACCTCGAGATGCCCGTGCGGGCGGACCGGCGGGAACAGGGTGGACACGTGGTAGTCGAGGTCGGCGGTGGTGGGGGGCGCCGGGAGGGCGCCGTTGATCCAGTCGGCGAACGTGACACCCCTGGGCACATCCCACGTCCCCTCCCTGCGCACGAGCAGCAACGGACTGCTCAGCACCCGGCGCGCCCAGGCCGTGGCCGGGTCCTCCGACGTGACGTCGGAAGTCCGCGGGGGCACCGTGCGGGACGGGTCGGCCCGCTGCCAGCACGCCCATCGCGATGACTTCCATCCCGTGGGCCTGCCGTGCAGCAGCGGTGAGTTGGCGAACGCTGCCAACAGCACCGGGCCGAACGCGTGGACCGCGGACCAGCGCTCGGCGACGTCGCCTTGCTCCCCCGCGTCGACACACACCTGCACGGCGGCGGTGGAACACATCGCGCTGCGGCCATGCGGCCCCAGCCGGTCGAACGCCTGCTCCATGGCTCGGTAGCGAGGAACGTCGAGGATGCGGACAGCAGGACGCACCGGGTCGGTGGCGCGGAGGTGGGGTTGTAGTCCTTGACCGGCGAGCAGGTGGTGCAGTGCGTCGGCGTCGGCGCGGACGGTCTGCAGCAGCCCTCCGAGATCCGGAAGGGGCGGGCTCGCGAGTTCGATCTGGCCACCCGGTTCGACGGTGACGGCCGAACCGGCGGGGAGCGGCAGTGCGGATGAGGACGGGTCGAGCGTGGTGGGGGTGTGCGGCCCGAGCGCCGTGACCAACACGGCGGGATCAGGTG
>DASYES010000307.1:0-6924 GCA_036498885.1 Pseudonocardia sp. | reverse complement strand
GATGGCCGAGCGGCACCTGTCCGGCCAGACGCCCTCGGTGGAGATGGCCGCCATCGGCCGGCGCGTCTGCGAGCAGGAGCACGACCTGCTGCTCGCCCTCGGGCTGCCCGCCGAACCCACGGAGTACGGGCCGCCTGCCGTCGAGTCCGATCTGCACGGCAGCCCCACCTCCGCCGACCTGGTCGGCGCCGTCGTGCACTTCCTGCGCGAGGAGCTGATGCCGGACACCGAGGGCCGGCTGAACTTTCTGGCGCGCGTGGCCGCCAACGCACTCGACGGCGTCGGCCGTGAGCTGCGGCTCGGGCCCGAACAGGAGCGCCGCCACGCCGAGCGGCTCGCCCGGTTCGGGGTCACCGACCAGGCCGGGCTGGCTGCGGCCATCCGTTCCGGCGAGATCGACGTGGACGATCCGGCGCTGCTCGCCGCCGTCCGGGCCGCAGTGACCGACCGGCTCGCCGTGGCGAACCCGCGTTACCTGTCCCACCCGGGCTGATCGGGAGGGACGGCCGAAACACCGACCGAACAAGCGGAGTGGATCGATGAGGATCTCCGACGTGCTGGCGTTCTCCGCGGAGCGCGCCCCTGAGGTGACCGCGCTGACGTTCGAGGATCGCTCGTGGAGCTACCGGGAGCTCCACGCGGACGTGTGCCGCTTCGCGCACGGCCTCGGCGAGCTCGCCGGCCCCGGCGACAGGGTGGCGGTGCTGACGGAGAACAACCCGGAGTACGTCCTGGCCTACTACGGAGTGCCACTCGCCGGGATGGCCCTCGTATTCGTCAACTACCGGCTCTCACCGCGGGAGGTCGTCGACGTCCTGTCCGACTCGCGCCCGGCCGTTCTCGTCACCGAGGAGAAGTTCCTGCGGACGGCGCGGGCGGCGGCTGAGGCGGTCGAGTCGGTCACCACGATCGTCAGCATCGACTCCGCGGCGCCGGGCACGGTGCCCCTCGCGTCCCTCATGGACGGACGACCGGTGACCGAGCCCGCGGCCCCGGATCAGGACGCCCCGGCCTGGCTGCTCTACACGTCCGGCACGACGGGCCGGGCGAAGGGCGCCGTGCTCACCCATCGCAACGTCACAGCCGCGGTGACGAACGCGGGCGTCAGCTGGGCGAGCGATGACGAGTGGCCCGCGGTGTCGCTGTGCCCGTGGCCGCTGTGCCATATCGCGGGCTACGGGGTGGTCGTCTCGCACCTGAACGCCGACACCGTGGTGCTGCTGCGCCGCTACGACCCGGACGGCTTTCTTGCCGCCGTGCAGCGGCACCGGGTCACCGCCACCACGGTGGCACCGACGATGCTGGCGATGCTCCTGCGCCATCCCTCGCTCGCCTGCTACGACACGTCGTCGATCACGCGGATCGGGTACGGCTCCGCTCCGATGCCGGTGGCGACGCTGAGAGAAGCGATGACGCACTTTCCGAACGCGTCGTTCCAGACCGGCTTCGGGATGACCGAGCTGGCGGGCAACGTGCTCGTGCACAGCGCCAGGGACCACGTCGCCGCACTCGAGGGGCGCACCGACCTGCTGGCCTCGGTCGGCAGGCCGATGGCGCTGTCCGCAGTGCGGGTGGTCGACGACACCGGCGCCGAGTGCGTCCCCGGCGTCGTCGGCGAGCTGGTGATCCGGGGAGAGCAGGTGTGTTCGGGGTACTGGGACCGGCCCGATGCCACCCGAGAGGCGTTCCGTGACGGCTGGTTCCACAGCGGCGACCTCGCCCGCAGGGACGCCGACGGCTACTTCTACATCGTCGACCGGAAGAAGGACATGATCCTCACGGGCGGGGAGAACGTGTACTCCCGCGAGGTCGAGGACGTGCTGCACCACCATCCGGCGATCGCCGCCGCGGCCGTGGTCGGGACACCCGACGAGGTGTGGGGCGAGCGGGTGGTCGCCGTGATCGAACCCGTTGCCGGCCAGGAGCCGACCGAGGAGGAGATCCGCGAGTTCTGCCGGCCGCGGCTCGCCGGCTACAAGTGCCCGCGGCAGGTGATGCTCGTGCCCGAGCTGCCGCGCAACACCGTAGGCAAGGTGCTCAAGCGAGAGCTGCGGGAGCTGGTCCGCGACGACATTGACAATGCCATGGCCCCTTCGTAGCGTCTTAACGAACGTTCAGCCGGTAAATCGATTCCTTCGACGAAGGGCTGGAACATGGTCAGCGCTGATCCCCGAGCCACCGAGCTGCGCGTGGTCGCCTCCGGGCTGCAGTTCCCGGAGGGCCCGATCGCTGTGCGGGACGGGAGCGTCCTGCTCGTCGAAATCCAGAGGGGCACCCTCTCGCGGGTCGCCCCGGACGGCAAGGTCACTGTCGTCGCCGAGCTCGGCGGCGGTCCCAACGGAGCGGCGATCGGCCCCGACGGTGCCGCGTACGTCTGCAACAACGGCGGCTTCGAGTGGCACGACCGGGGCGGGATCACCGCGCCCGGGCACCAGCCTGCCGGCTACATCGGCGGGCGCATCCAGCGTGTGGTCCTCGACGGGCCGGACGCCGGCACCGTCACCGACCTGTACACCGAGTGCGACGGCCGACCGCTGCGTGGCCCGAACGACATCGTGTTCGACGCCCACGGCGGGTTCTGGTTCACCGACCTCGGCAAGAGCCGCGCCCGTGACAACGACACCGGCTCGCTCTACTACGCCCTGCCCGACGGCTCGTCGATCACGGAGGTGGTGCACCCGCTGACGCAGCCGAACGGCGTGGGTCTCTCGCCCGACGGCTCCCGGGTCTACGTGGCCGAGACCGGGCCGGGCCGGGTCTGGAGCTGGGACGTCGCAGGGCCCGGCCGCGTGCGCCCGGCGGAGCGGGCGATAGGCCCTAGCGGTGCGGCGTTGCTGCACGGGTTCGCGGGTTACCAGCTGCTCGACTCGCTCGCCGTCGACGGCGAGGGCAACGTGTGCGTCGCCACGCTCATCACCGGGGCGGTCAGCGTGATCGCCCCGGACGGCAGGCTCGTGGAGCAGGTGCCGGTTCCCGAGCCCGACCCGTTCGTCACCAACATCTGCTTCGCGGGAGCGGACTCGCGCACCGCGTACGTCACCTCGTCCGGTCGAGGGCTGCTCTACGTCATGGAGTGGCACACCACAGGCATCGACCTCGCGTTCTCGGCATGACCACTGCCAGGAGCGCTGCTGCTCGGCGGGCCGAGCTGGTGGCCCGGTTCACCGCTGCGGGCGCGGAGTTCGAGATCGTGGAGAAGACCGTGCGGGGAATTCCCATGCGGGTGTTCTCCGGTGGTCCGCAGACGCTGCGCGAGGTCGTGCTCGCGAGCGCGGCGTTCGGTGATCGCGACTATCTCGTGTACGGCTCGCAGCGGTGGACCTTCGCGGAGCACTTGCGGCAGGCGACCGGCCTGGCGCGCTGCCTGGTCGAGGAGTACGGGCTGCGCCGGGGCGACCGGGTCGCGGTGACCATGCGCAACTATCCGGAGTGGTCCCCGATCTTCTACGCCGCTCACCTGGCCGGTCTCGTGCTGGTCCCGCTCAACGCGTGGTGGACGGCGCCGGAACTGCGTTACGCGCTCGCCGATTCGGGCGCGCGGTTCGTCGTGGCCGACGCGGAGCGCACCGCTCTGATCGCGCCGCAGCGGGCGGACCTCGGGGACATCCCCCTGGTGGAGGTGCGCGGCGGGGCCAGGCCTGCGCCGGGGGTGCGCAGGTGGGCCGAGCTGCTCGACTCGCTCGACCCGCACGCGACCGCCCCGGACGCCGAGGTGGCGCCCGACGACGACGCGACGATCCTCTACACCTCGGGCACCACCGGGCGGCCCAAGGGCGCGATCGGCAGCCACCGCAACCACTGCACGAACATCCGCAACATCCAGCTCGGCGCCTACGTCGCCGGCGCGATGGCGAATGGCGGCGAGCCACTTCCGCGCCCGCCGGACGCGCCGCGCCATGGTGCGCTGTGTGCCTTCCCGCTCTTCCACATCGCGGGGATCACCCGGATCTGCTACTCGGTGCTGACCGGTGAGAAGCTTGCCACGCAGTACCGGTGGGACCGGAGCGAGGCGCTCGATCTGGTGCGGCGCGAGGGGCTCACCAACGTGTCCGGGGTGCCGACCATCATGCGACAGTTCGCCGAGGACGCCGCGGCCGACCCGGGCCAGGTCCCGACGCTGACCGGGATCAGCATGGGCGGCACGCCGGTCCCGCCGGATCTGATCGGCAGCATCGACAAGGGCTTCTCCTCGCTGGTGGGCTCGGCCAACGGGTACGGCCTGACCGAGACGACGTCCGCGGTCGTGTCCAACAGCGGGGCCGACTACGTGGCCCATCCCGACAGCGTCGGGCGATGCATGCCCGGGGCGGACGTGCGGGTGGTCGACCCGGTCGACGGGCGGGACCTGCCCGACGGCGAGGTCGGGGAGCTGTGGTTCCGCGGCCCGAACGTCGTGCGCGGCTACTGGAACAACCCGGAGGCCACCGCGGCGGCGTTCACCGACGGTTGGTTCCACACCGGTGACCTGGGCCGGATGCGGGACGGTTGGGTCTACGTGGTCGACCGCATGAAGGACGTCGTGATCCGCGGCGGGGAGAACATCTACTGCGCGGAGGTCGAGGCCGCGCTGTTCGAGCACCCCGCGGTAGCCGATGTGGCGATCGTCGGGGTGCCCCACGAGTCCCTGGGCGAGGAGGCGGTCGCCGTGGTGCACCTGCGCCCGGGTGCCCGGCCGGGGCCGGCGACGGCGGAGGACCTGCGCGCGCACGTCGGAGTGCGGCTCGCGTCGTTCAAGGTGCCGGCGCACGTCCTGTTCCGCGACGAGCCGCTGCCGCGCACGTCCAGCGGGAAGGTGCTCAAGCGTGACCTGCGCGGCCCCGTGGCCATGGAGCTGGGGGTGGCCCGCTAGATGGCGCAGGACGGCATGCAGCCCGACGTCCGTTACGACGTCGACGGGCACGTCGCTGTCGTGACGCTCGATCGGCCGCAGGTGCACAACGCGCTTCGCCGCCAGACCTATGACGAGCTGACCGAGCTCGTGCGCACCAGCTCCGCCCGGGTGCTCGTGATCACCGGTGCGGGCACGTCGTTCTGCTCCGGTGACGACGTCCGCGAGCTGATGAACAGCGGTGCGGGAGCCGCTCCTCGCCCGGCACCGCGGCTCACTCCCGCGGCCGGGGCGCTGCTGCTCACCGACGTCCCGGTGATCGCCGCGGTCAACGGCCCGGCCGTCGGCTGGGGAATGGAGCTCGCGCTGATGGCCGATCTGCGCATCGCGGGGCGGCGGGCGCGATTCGGCGAGCTGTTCGTCAAGCGCGGCCTGTGCAGCGACGTCGCAGGCATCGCCCGCCTCGCCCAGCTCGTAGGACGGGAACGTGCGGCGGAGCTGCTGTTCACCGGCGAGATCATCGACGCCGAACGGGCCGAACGGATCGGCCTCGTCGGCCGGGTCGTCGACGACGAGCAGCTGCTCCCGGCGGCACTGGAGCTGGCCGGCCGGATCGCGGCGAACCCCCCGCTGGCCGTCACGGCGCTCAAGCGCGGATTGCGGCGCGCGCTCGACCCGGATTGGGCCGACCTCGGGCTGTGGGTGAGCACCACGCTCGGCGAGCTGTTCGCGACGGAGGACCACCGCGAGGGCGTCCGGTCGTTCCTCGAGAAGCGCACACCCCGGTACGTGGGCAGGTGAGTCCACCTGTCACGGACGACTGCCGCGACGCGGCGCCCGTCCGCTGTCGCAGGAGGAGATGACCATGGAGATCGCGGACACGACCACCCTGCTCACCGGCGGGGCCTCCGGGCTCGGCCAGGCTGCCGCCCGGCGGCTCGTCGATGGTGGCGGCCGGGTGGTGATCGCGGACCTGCCGACATCGTCGGGCGCGGAGCTGGCCAAGGAGCTCGGCGCCGCCGCCACGTTCGTCGCCGCGGACGTCACCGAGCCGCAGCAGATCGAGGCCGCGCTCGACGCCGTCGCGGAGGTGGGCGAGCTGCGCGCGGTGGTGCACACGGCGGGCAGCGGCCGGGCCCAGCGGATCGTCGACCGTGAGGGCAACCCGGCGAACGTCGACTGGTTCCGGCAGATCGTGGAGCTCAACCTGATCGGCTCGTTCAACGTGCTGCGGCTCGCCGCCGCCCGGATGACCCGGCTGGAGCCGCTCGGGGAGGAGCGTGGCGTGGTCGTCATGACGGCGTCGATCGCCGCGTTCGACGGCCAGATCGGACAGGCGTCCTACTCGGCGTCGAAGGCGGGCGTGGTGGGCATGACGCTGGTGGCGGCCCGCGACCTCGCCAGCCGCGGGATCCGCGTGTGCACGATCGCGCCCGGCCTGTTCGACACGCCGCTGCTCGGCCGGATGGAGGACGAGAAGAAGGCCGCGCTGGGCGCCCAGGTGCCCCACCCGCACCGGCTCGGACAGCCCGACGAGTACGGGCGTCTCGCCGTGCAGATCATCGAGAACCCCATGCTCAACGGCGAGACGATCCGGCTCGACGGAGCCCTGCGCATGGCTCCCCGCTGACGAGTTCCCCCGCGGTTCGCCGACGCTCCGCTTCCGCACTCCGGATTCCGGCTGACAACGGGACGGATGATCCGGGACGGGATCAGCCGCGTCGTGCTGCCCTGCCGACCGGATGAGGCGTGGTCGACGGTTCGCATCTCGCGTGACCCCTCGGGTGAAGAGATGCGTCCGTCTCCACACTCCGGCAGACGACCATGCCTGCCGATCTATGACGCCCTGCACATGTCTGTGTCCGTGGTGCCGGCGAGCGTATGGTGGCGGCACGTACTTACACGTATAAGGCACGAACCGCCGGGCACGGACGGCGCGAGGAGGAACCGCAGATGGAAACGAGATCAGTACGTTCGTGGTTCGTCATGCCGGGAGATCGCGCGGATCGGTTCGGCGAACCGATCGATCACGGCGCGCACGCGGTGATCTGCGATCTCGAGGACCTCGTCGGCCCGGACAGGAAGAACGCGGCGCG
>DASYES010000306.1:0-3927 GCA_036498885.1 Pseudonocardia sp. | reverse complement strand
CGGTCCTCCTCGGAGACCTCTCCGGCGAGGAAGGTGGCGTTGGTGTCGCCGTGAACACCGCCGATGTAGGCGGTGACGTCGATGTTGACGATGTCGCCGTCCTCGATCACGGTCGAGTCGGGGATGCCGTGGCAGATCACCTCGTTGAGGCTGGTGCAGCACGACTTGGGAAAGCCCTTGTAGCCCAGCGTGGACGGGTAGGCGCCGTGGTCGATCAGGTACTCGTGCACCACCCGGTCGACCTCGTCGGTGGTGACACCCGGCGCCACGGCCTCGCCGCCGGCCTGCAGCGCCTGCGCGGCGATCCGGCTGGCCACGCGCATGGCCTCGATCACGTCGGGTGTCTGCACCCACGGATCGTTGCTGCGGGACGGGCGGTCCTTGCCGACGTACTCCGGACGTGGGATCTGAGCGGGTACGGGTCGGGTCGGGGAGACGGTGCCAGGAGTCAGCAACGTGCGGGCGGGCATGGCACCAGTCTAGGCGCCGTTCGTGCCGGTCGGCCGCTCAGCGCACCGCGCGCTGATCGGCGCGGTGGGACACCAGCAACGACAGCGCCCGCCATCCGAGCAGCAGCACCGCCAGCGAGATGATGGTGACCGCCATGAAGGTCAGTGGAAACCGCCACGTGAAGGCAGCCCGCAGCAGCAGCCCGAGCACGGCTGTGCCGGCCAGCACCACCGCACCGGCCCGGATGCCTACCGGGTGGGCCCGCACCACCGGGGTGGCCCAGGACGCGATCAGACCGATCAGGAACGGGGCCGCGGTGGCGAGCAGACCCGACAGGCTCTCGGCCTCGGCGTGGCTGATCCGGCCGACAGCGGCGAAGACGACCACCGCGATCACATCGGCCGCGAACGCGAGCGCGGGGATCCGGCGGGGAGACATGCACTCCAGCGTAAGCGTCCGAGCGGCGTTCCGGCTCCGAAGGTTGCGTTCCGATCAGCCGATCGTGGTGAGAAACCGCTCCGCCACCTCCACGGCAGGCGCGGATGACCCCGCGTCGACCACGAGTACGGCGAACGCGACGTCCCCCCGATACCCGACGAACCACCCGTGGGCCCGGCCTCCACCGGTGAACTCGGCGGTGCCCGTCTTGCCGTACACCTCGCCGAGCCCGGCCAGCCTGCTCGCCGTGCCCTCGGTGACCACCGCCCGCATCATGGGCCGCAGCTGGTCCAGCTCCGCCGCGCTCGGACCGGTGGCCGCCCGCAGCACCTGAGTGGGCCGGTCGCGCAGCAGCTGCGGCACCACCGGCGAACCGTGGGACACCGTGGCGACGGCCAGCGCCATCCCCAGCGGGGTGGCGAGCACCTGGCCCTGCCCGAACCCGTCCTCGGCACGCTGGACGGCGTCGGCCGACGCCGGCACCGAGCCCGTGATCGTGGTGAGCGCGGGCACCACGTAGTCGGCCCCCAGACCGAACCGCAGCGCCGCCGCCTGCAATGCGGTCCCGCTGAGCTGCGACGCGAGACGCGCGAAGGTGGTGTTGCAGGACCGGGCGAATGCCGTGCGCAGCGGGACGGTGCCGAGGTCGAGGCGTTCGAGGTTGGGCACCGCCCGCCCGCCGATGACCGTGGTGCCGGGACAGGCCACCGGGGAGGTCTCGGTGAGCCCCTCCTCGCTCACCGCCGCGGCCGCCGTGACGATCTTGAAGGTGCTGCCTGGCGGGTAGCGCCCGGTCAGGGCCAGCGCACCGCCGGCGTCGGCCGCGTCGTTCTGGGCCACGGCCAGCACGTCACCGGTGGCCGCCGACACGGCGACGAGCATCGCCTGCTGAGGCACCGGCTCCACGGCGTCCTCGCCTGCGGTCTGCACCCCGCGGTCCATGCCGATGGTGACCGTGCTGCCCGGGTGGGGTGGTTCCTCGACCAGCACGCGGATCGTGACGCCGTTCGAATCGACCAGCACCACCGACCACCCCGCGATCCCCTCGAGCTGCGCGGCCGTCTCGTTGCGAATCGCGGGCAGCACCTGCCGGCCGAAGTCGGCGTCGGGCGCCAGCAGCCGCTGGGAGCTGCTGAAGCGGACACCGGGCAGGTCGTGGATGGCGGGCTTCACGGTCTGGTAGTCGACGTCACGCAGAACGGCGACGGGATAGCCCTGCCCGTCGGGCGTGCGGGCGGCACCCTCGGTGATCGAGGCCTGCGTGATCTGTGGGTCGAGCGGCCCGAGCGCGCGGGCGAGGGCGTCGGTGACACCGGGCAGGTCACCCGTGGCCTTCCGGTCCAGGAGCACCGAGACGACGGGCGTGGCTGTGAGCACGGGCACCCCGGCGCGGTCGACGACAGGCGCAGGTGGGGCCGGGTCGGTGCGCAGCGCCAGCCGTTGCCGGGCCGCCAGATCGGGATGCACCACCGTGGGCGCCCAGTGCACGGCCCAGCCGTGCTCCGTGTCGGGGGAAGGCAGCAGCTCGAGCTCGTTGAGGTAGGTCCAGGTGCGATCCGGCCCGAGGTGCCAGGTCATCTCCACGGAGGCCGCGGCGCGCTCGGTGGCGGTGCGCACCTGGGCGACCTCGGCCACCAGCGTGGCCGGAGCCAGCGCCTCGCGCGTGGCGACCATCAGTTGACCCGCAGCCGCAGGGGCGTCGGTGAAGGCGGCCGCCCCCATGTCGTCGCCTGCCGACCAGGCCGCGACGAAAGCGGCGGCCGTCTTCTCCGGACCGTCGTCCCCGAACAGCCCACACCCGGCCGTGGCCATCAGGACCGGCAGCGCCGCGAGGAGCGCAGGCAACCGCCGGGCGGTCCGAACCGGACGGCAAGGATGCACGCGGTCAGTATGCCGAGCTGCGTAGTTCGCCGCTCCGGACGATCTTTACCGGCCGGTACGCGAGCCTCGGGCGTCCACGGCGGTGCACCGCGGGAGTGGCCTGTCGGGCGCAGCCGAACGGGTGAGTCACGGCTACCATCCCGCGACACCATGACGGAAGGACGAACCCTCCCCATGCAGATCACCCCGACCCCGCTCCCCGGGTCCGCGCTGATCGATCTGACACTCCTGGAGGACGACCGCGGCTTCTTCGCGCGTACGTTCTGCCGGCAGGAGTTCATCGAGGCCGGTCTCGAACCCCTGGTCGAACAGGCCAACGTCTCGTTCAACCACAAGGCCGGCACCCTGCGCGGGCTGCACTACCAGCTCGAACCGAACGCGGAGACCAAGCTGGTGCGCTGTTCCCGCGGCGCGATCCACGACGTCATCGTCGACCTGCGTCCGGAGTCCCCCACCTACCTCCGGTGGTTCGGGGCCGAGCTCACCGCGGACAACCGCACGGCGATGTACGTGCCGCGCAGCTTCGCACACGCCTACCTCACCCTCACCGATGGCGCCGAGGTGTCCTACCAGGTCAGCACGCCCTACACACCGGGTGCCGAACGCGGTCTGCGGTGGGACGACCCCGCACTCGGCATCGACTGGCCGATCTCGCCGGTAGTCGTCTCCGACAAGGACGCGAACTGGCCGCTGATGTCCGAGGCGTCGGTGGAGGCCCGATGATCATCCTGGACACCGCGCTGCGGAGGCGCGAGGCCGAGGGCCGTCCCATCCGTGTCGGCATGATCGGCGCCGGTTTCATGGGCCGCGGCCTGGCCAACCAGATCGTCAACTCGGTGCCGGGCATGCAGCTCGTCGCCGTCGCGAACCGCACACTCGCCCACGCCGAGCGCGCGTACGCCGAGGCCGGCGTCGAGCCCGTGCGGGTGGAGAACGCCGGCGAGCTCGACGCGGCGATCGAGAAGGGCACCCCGGCCGTGCTCGAGGACGCTTTCGAGCTGATCAAGGCCGTGCACCTGGACTGCGTCGTCGATGTCACCGGTGCGGTCGCGTTCGGCGCCCGGGTCACCGTCGCGGCCATCGATCGGGGCCTGCCCGTCGTCACGATGAACGCCGAGCTGGACGGCACCGTCGGCCCGCTGCTCGCGCACCGAGCCC
>DASYES010000305.1:0-2750 GCA_036498885.1 Pseudonocardia sp. | reverse complement strand
GGCGGTCACACCGGGTAAACAGGGCCCGGCATCGGGTATGCCTCCCTGGTCCGATTACGGCGTTGCCCCCGTACCCTGGGACCCATGCTCCGCCGACTCGACCTGCGCGCCGCGCCCCTACCCCGCACCGCCGATCTGCGTGGCCTGCTGCCACGCGCCGAGGTGGACGTGGACACGGTGCTGCATCGAGTCCGCCCGATCGTCGACGCGGTGCGTGAGCGCGGGGCCGAGGCCGCTCTGGAGTTCGCCGAGCAGTTCGAGAAGGTGCGTCCCTCCGGGATCCGGGTGCCGCAGCAGACGCTCAAGGGTGCACTGGCCGCTCTCGACCCGTTGGTGCGCGCCGCGCTGGAGACCTCGATCGAGCGGGCCCGCGCGGTCCACGCCGACCAGCGCCGCAGCGACATCGTCACCGCCGTGGTGGCGGGTGGCACCGTCACCGAGCGGTTCGTGCCGGTGGCGCGGGTAGGCCTCTATGCGCCGGGCGGCCTCGCGGTCTACCCCTCCAGCGTGGTCATGAACGTGGTGCCGGCGCAGGCCGCGGGCGTCGAGTCGCTGGTGGTTGCCTCCCCGCCGCAGGCCGAGCACGGCGGGCTGCCGCACCCCACGATCCTCGCCGCGGCGGCGCTGCTCGGGGTCGAGGAGGTGTGGGCGGTCGGCGGTGCGCAGGCCGTGGCGCTGCTGGCCTACGGCGGCACCGACACCGACGGTGCGCCGCTGGAGCCCGTGGACATGGTCACCGGGCCGGGCAACATCTACGTCACCGCCGCCAAACGCCTGCTGCGCGGGTTCATCGGGATCGACGCCGAAGCCGGCCCCACCGAGATCGCTGTGCTGGCCGACGGAACGGCCGACCCGGTGCACGTGGCCGCGGACCTGATCAGCCAGGCCGAGCACGACCCGAACGCGGCGTCGGTGCTGGTCACCACCTCACCGGAGCTGGTCGACGCCGTCGACGCCGAGCTGGGGCGCCAGGTGCCCCAGACCAAGCACACCGAGCGGATTCGCACGGCTCTCACCGGGCCGCAGTCCGGGGCGGTCCTGGTGTCCGACCTCGACGACGGCCTCGCGGTGGTCGACGCGTACGCGGCTGAGCACCTGGAGATCCAGACCGAGGACGCGCGCGCGGTCGCGCTGCGGGTGCGCAATGCGGGCGCGATCTTCGTCGGTCCGTACGCGCCGGTCTCCTTGGGTGACTACTGCGCAGGCTCCAACCACGTGCTACCCACAGGCGGCTGTGCCCGTCACTCGGCAGGCTTGTCGGTGCAGACGTTCCTGCGCGGGGTGCACATCGTGGAGTACAGCGAGGAGGCACTGCGCGAGGTGGCCGACCAGGTCGTCACGCTCGCCTCCGCCGAGGACCTGCCCGCGCACGGCCAGGCGGTCACAGCGAGGTTCGCCCAGTGACGTGCTTTCTCTCGGCAGTGGGCGCCGAGGTCACCCTCGACGACCTGCCGCTGCGCGATGATCTGCGCGGTCGCAGTCCGTACGGTGCGCCGCAGCTGGACGTGGCGGTGCGGCTCAACACCAACGAGAACCCCTACCCGCCACCGCCCGAGCTGGTCGCGGACATCACCCAGGCCGTCCAGGCGGCCGCGGTCGATCTGCACCGCTATCCGGACCGCAACGCCGAGGCGCTGCGCACCGACCTCGCCGCCTACCTCACGGGTGCCAGTGGCGTCACGCTCGGGGTCGCCAACATCTGGGCCGCCAACGGTTCCAACGAGATCCTGCAGCAGATCATGCAGACCTTCGGTGGGCCCGGGCGCACGGCTGTGGGGTTCGAGCCGTCGTACTCGATGCACCCGATCATCGCCGCGGGCACACGCACCGAGTGGCTCCGGGCGCCGCGGCGCGCCGACTTCTCGGTCGACGTCGACGCCGCGGTGGCCGTGCTGCGTGAGCGCGCGCCTGACATCACGTTTCTGACCAGCCCGAACAACCCCACGGGCCAGTCATTGGAGCCCGCCGAGCTGGCTGCGTTGATCGACGCGGCGCCCGGTGTGGTGGTGGTCGACGAGGCCTACGCCGAGTTCTCCGACCGCCCCAGCGCGATCACCCTGCTGCCCACCCACGGCCGCAAGTTGATCGTCTCGCGCACGATGAGCAAGGCCTTCGCCTTCGCCGGCGGCCGGCTGGGCTACCTCGCCGCCGCACCCGCGGTGGTCGACGCGCTCCAACTGGTCCGGCTGCCCTACCACCTCTCCTCCCTCACCCAGGCCGCCGCGCGGGCGGCGCTGCGGCATGCCGACGCCACGCTCGGATCGGTCGCTGTGCTGCGCGCCGAGCGTGACCGCGTGGTGGCCGACCTCGCCTCCATCGGCTACGACGTCGTGCCCAGCGATGCCAACTTCGTGCTCTTCGGCCGCTTCACCGACGCCCCGCGAGCGTGGCGGGGCTTCCTCGACCGCGGAGTGCTCATCCGCGACGTCGGTATCGCGGAGCGGTTGCGCGTCACGATCGGCACGCCGGAGGAGAACGACACGTTCCTGCAGGTCGCAGCGGACGTGGTGGAGCGGGAGTTGCAAACATGACCAGCAGGATCGGCCGCATCGAACGGGTCACCAAGGAATCCAAGGTCCTCGTGGAGATCGACCTGGACGGAAGCGGCACCACCGAGGTGTCCACCGGAGTCCCGTTCTTCGACCACATGCTCGACGCCCTGGGCAAACACGGCGCGTTCGACCTCACCGTGCGGGCCGAAGGCGACGTCGAACTGGATGCCCACCACACCGTCGAGGACGTCGCGATCG
>DASYES010000304.1:0-2089 GCA_036498885.1 Pseudonocardia sp. | reverse complement strand
GGTGCAGGTGGTGTGGTCGCGGCAGGACGAACTCACCTGGGCCCCGTTCGGCCCGGGCGCGGTGGTCCGTATGGCGGCGGACGTCGACACCGACGGCGGGGTGCTCTCCTGGCGGCACGAGATCTGGGGCAACGGCCACATCTCCCGGCCCGGCTACACCGAAACCATTGCACTGCTCGCGGCGAGCCACCGCAGCGGCGGCGCCGAGATCAGGACCGCCCCGGAGCCACCGTGGCAGCGGGGCGGGGCCGCCGGGCGCAATGCGGTGCCGGGCTACGACTTCCCGGCCTATCAGGTGGTCAACCACCACCTGACGACCATGCCGCTGAGGACGTCCTCACTGCGCTCGCTCGGTGCCTTCCTCAACGTGTTCGCCGCCGAGTCGTTCATGGACGAGCTCGCGGAGGCGGCCGGGCGCGATCCCGTCGAGTTCCGGCTCGCCCACCTGAGCGATCCGCGGGCCCGTGCGGTGGTGGAGGCGGCAGCCCGGCGTGCGGGCTGGGGACAGTGGGCCCCCTCCGAGACGATCGGGCACGGCATCGGCTACGCCCGCTACAAGGGCACCAGCGCCTATTGCGCCGTGGTCGCCGAGGTCGAGGCGATCAGCGACGTGCGGGTGCGGCGCCTGACGCTGGCGGTCGACGGCGGGCTCATCATCAACCCCGACGGTGCGGCCAACCAGATCGAGGGCGGCGCGATCCAGGCGACCAGCTGGACGCTCAAGGAACGTGTGCGCTTCGACCGCATGACCGTCACCAGCGAGGACTGGGAGAGCTACCCGATCCTGCGGTTCTCCGATGTGCCCGCGGTGGACGTCGAGCTGCTGCCGGGAGGCGGGAACCCGGCCTTGGGCGTGGGTGAGACCGCGCAGGGGCCCACCGCTGCGGCCATCGCCAACGCCGTCAACGACGTGCTGGGCGTTCGCGTGCGTTCCCTGCCCCTCACCCAGGAGCAGATCGTCGCCGCCATGCCCGACTGACGACGAGCCACGCCCGACTGCTTGGACGAGCGGCACGTTCGTGCGGATCTCTCGCGCGAACGTGCCGCTCGTTCAGGACGCGGGGCTCAGCTCGGAATCCGGATTCCCTTCGCCTCCAGCCGCGGCAGTACCTCCTGGGCGAAGTAGCCGAGCTCGGAGATGTAGTCCACGAACGAGAGGGTCATCCCGCCGAAGCCCGCGCGGTGGAAGCGCTCGATCTCGTCGGCGACGTCGTCGGGCGTGCCGATGAGCGGGCAGCTGCCGTGGCCCGCAGCGAAGCGGGACCGGAAGGTCTGCAGCATCTCGGGCGTGAACGACTGAGCGTGCAGACCCTGCAGCGCCATGAGGTTGTCGACCGCCTCCCAGTCGGCCCGCTCGCCTGCGTAGTCGTGCAGGAACTCCTCGGCCTCGGCGCGGGTCGGGCGGCACACCACGTGCCCGAGGGTGAACACCCCGACGCTTCGGTCGTAGTGGTCGCGGGCGGACGCCTGCACCGTGCGGACGATCTCGGCGCCGTCCTCCGGCCCGCCGACGATCGTGAACGCGAAGTTGGCGTTGCGTGCGGCGAAGTCGCGGCCCTGCCGCGACGATCCGGCGTTGAGCACCGGCACCGGGCCGTCGTACGGCTTCGGCATGCCCTCCACATGCCGGAGGTGGAAGAACTGTCCGTCGTGGTCGAACTGCCCGGGCGTACTCCAGATCTTCCCGATGACCTCCCACCACTCCTGCGCGAGCGCGTACCGCTTGTCGTGGTCAGCGGGCAGATCAACGCCGAAGGCGTCGTACTCGGGCTTGTTCCAGCCGGCGACGATGTTGATGCCGGCCCGGCCCTGGCCGATCTGGTCGACCGTCGCGAGCTGCTTCGCCACGACGATCGGGTGGTTGAACGCGGTGTGGACCGTGGCGAAGACCGCGATCCGCCGCGTGTGCGCGAGGAGGCCTGCCGCCCACACCGTGGGGTCCAGCACCCCCTCATGGAAGTTCGTCTCGCCGCCGTAGCCGATCCAGCGCGCGATGGGGAGCAGGAAGTCGATCCCGACCTCGTCGGCGAGCCGCGCGAGCCGCAGGTTGTCATCCCAGCTTCCCGACCACCGGTCGGGCACGGTGGTG
>DASYES010000303.1:0-7372 GCA_036498885.1 Pseudonocardia sp. | reverse complement strand
ACCGCCGACGGACGCACCTACACGCTGACCGACACCGTCGGGTTCGTGCGACACCTGCCGCACCAGCTGGTCGAGGCGTTCCGGTCCACGCTGGAGGAGACGACCGACGCCGACCTGCTCGTGCACGTGGTCGACGCGTCCGACCCGCTCCCGGAAGACCAGATCAAGGCGGTCCGCCAGGTGCTCGTCGAGATCGGCGAGGAGCACGCGGGCGCGATGCCCAAGGAGCTGCTCGTCGTCAACAAGACGGACGCAGCAGGTGACCTGCAGCTCGCACGGCTGCGCCACCTGCTCCCGGACGCCGTGTTCGTCTCGGCCCGTCGTGGCGACGGAGTGGAGAAGCTCCGCGCGCGGCTCGCCGAGCTGCTGCCGCGGCCCGAGGTCGACGTGGAGCTCCTGGTGCCCTACCCGCAGGGTTCGCTGGTGGCGCGGGTGCACTCGGAGGGCGAGGTGCTGGCCGAGGAGCACACCCCGCACGGCACCCGGCTGCGCGCCAGGGTCGGTGCCGAGCTGGCCACGGCCGTGCTGCCCTTCGCGCTCGCCGGTGTCCCCCTCGAGGACGGCGCCGCACACTGATCCGACTGCTCATGGCAGGGGTCCTGACGGTGGCCCTGGCCGGTCCACCAGCCGCTCCACAGGTGAAGTGTGCCGTGGAGGATCCGCGCCTCGCCGAGCTGTCGGGCTTGGCCGTCGTCGGCAGCGGGCTGTGGGCGATGAGCGATGGGGGCACCCGGGTCGAGCTGCACCAGCTGGATCCGGACACGTGCACCGTGGTCGACTCGCGGACTGCGGGGGTGAACCCTTTCGACCCCGAGGATCTCGCCGTCGGCCCGGACGAGTCGCTGTGGGTGGCTGACACCGGCGACAACGAGCTGCGCCGCGACACCATCGCCGTGGTGGTGTTGCCGCTGCAGGGGGAGAGCCGGCTGCACCGGCTCACCTATCCCGACGGTCCGCACGATGCAGAGGCCCTGCTGATCGACGCGCGCGGCCGCCCGGTCGTGATCACCAAGGAGGTGGGGCGCCCCGCCGGGGTGTACCGCACCGCCAAGGCGCTCGACGGAGTCGGACCCACCCCCCTGGTACGGGTCGGCGAGGTGACGCTGCCGTCGTCGGACACGCGGGGCGGCCCGGTCGGAGAGATCGGATCGCGTGTGGTGACCGGAGCCGCGGTGAGTGTGGACGGCTCGGTGGTGGCCCTGCGCACCTACACCGACGCCTGGCTCTACCCCGTGTCCCGGGGCGACTTCGTCGGCGCGCTCACGGGCACCCCCGTGCGCGTGCCGCTGCCTGATGAGCCGCAAGGTGAGGCGCTGGCGTTCGACCGCAACGGCACGCTGTTGTCCGGGTCTGAGAGCCGTGGAGCCACCGGCGAGCTCCGTGCCGTGCCGGGAGCGGTGGCACTCGCCGCCGCGCGCCCTCGGTCCGACGGTGCCTCGGCGCCCGCCCGCGCGCCGGAGGTGACCGAGTCCACCCCCGCGTGGCTGCCTGCCGCTCTCGGCGGAGGCGCCGTCGCAGGGGTCCTGCTGATGCTGGCGGGAGCGATCGCCTTGCGCCGTCGCTGACCCGGGCCCCCTGGCGCCCGGCAGCCCGGGCCGGTGTCAGAGCCTGCGCAGAACCGCCACCACACGGCCGAGCACAGTGGCATCGTCGCCCGCGATCGGGTCATAGGCCGGGTTGGCCGGCATCAGCCACACGTGCCCGTCGCGCCGCTTGAACGTCTTGACCGTGGCCTCGCCGTCGATCATCGCGGCGACGATCTCGCCGTTCTCGGCCACGGGCTGCTGCCGGACGACCACCCAGTCGCCGTCGGTGATCGCGGCCTCGATCATCGAGTCGCCACGGACGTTCAGCAGGAAGAGGGTGCCCTCGCCGACGATCTCGCGGGGGAGTGGGAACACGCTCTCGACGGCCTGCTCGGCGAGGATCGGCCCACCGGCCGCGATGTTGCCCAGTAGCGGAACGAAGGCAGGCGCCGGATGGAGCTCGTCGGAGCCGGTGCTCTCGGTGGTGACCGTGCCCGCAGCCACGCCGCCGTCGGTGACCGGCACGTCGTCCGGCCCCCGCACGTCGACCGCACGGGTGCGGTTGGGATCCCGGCGCAGGTAGCCCTTGCGTTCGAGGGTGCGCAGCTGGTGGTGCACCGAGGAGGTGGAGGTGAGGCCCACGGCGTCACCGATCTCCCGCACGCTCGGCGGGTAGCCGAACCGTTCGACCCAGTCGCGGATCACCTCGAGCACCTTGCGCTGGCGGGGGGTGAGCGCTGCCGGGTTGGTCGGGGGGTCGGGGAACGTGCTGACCTGTGCCGACCTGCCGTTCAGCGTCGCGTTGACGCCGCCGGGTGTGTCCGGGCCGGCCGCGCTACCGGCCCCGGTGCCGGGCTCGTCCCGTGCCATTCGTCGTGCCTCCTCCGTGGTCGCTGCCTGCGGCCTTCTCGCGCTGGCGTGGTGCGACGCGGTGTCCGTTGTGGTCGGCACGACGGTAGCCCCGATCCCGTCCTCCGCCAAACGCATGTTCGAACGACACGCCCACTTTTCTCGATTCTGTCGGTGCCCGGTGGTAGACATCGCACAGACGTTCGTTCGAACGGTTGTTTGAGTCGCGCGGGTGGCGGTGGGGCTGCTCGACGAGCACGGCGTTGGTGAGCACGGCGTTGATTGGCACAACGTTGAGAGGCGAGCGGCGATGAACGAGCACGACGAGATCGGGCGGCCGGCCGAGATTCGTTCCGGCGGGGGGCGCCTTCAGCCGTCGGGTCACGGGCGGGTGGCGACGCTGACGTCGCCGGGGGTGCAGGGGTCGCGCTCCCGCGTCGTCGAGCCGGCAGGCCGGGCGGGTGGCCAGGGTGACGCCGCCGGCGTGCGGGCCGGGCGGCGGTTTCGCGCCGGCGACCGCGGGAGGGTCGGCGGGTCCACAGGGCACGGGCGGCGGCGGGGGTCGCGTGGGCCGCGCCCGGTGCGCCCGGTGGCGGTGCCGGTCGTCGTGCGGCCTGCCGCGCTGCCGAGTCCGGCGTGGCCTGCGGTGCGCTTGCTCTCGTCGGGGCCGCGGCTACTGGCGCGGGTCCGGGGCAGCGGTGCTGGGCTGCCGCTTCGGATCAGGATGCGCCGCGCGCTGGCCGCTGCGGGGCTCACAGTGGCCGCCGCGGCGGTCGTGGTCGGTCTCGGACAGCTGGGCGGTGTCGTGGCGCAGTCCCGGGCCGATGGGGGTGGCGGTCCGGCCGTTACGGTCGCCACCACGGTCACAGTGGGGTCCGAGGCCACCGTCTGGGAGGTGGCGCATGGCGTGGCGCCCACGGCGTCGGAGCCCCAGCTGGCGGCGCTCACGGAGCGGATCGTCACCACCAACTCCCTCACTTCGGTGCAGCTGCACCCCGGCCAGGTACTGCGCGTGCCACGGGGTTGACCCTCGGCGTCCGCCGCGCCGCACCGAGTGCTGCTCGTACTCGTTAGGAGGACAGATGGCGGCACGTATGGGGCCTCCGGCTTCCCCCACCCCTACATGTTGTGGTTACACTCGTGTCGTTCGTTCACGGGGGTTGGGTCTCGCGGTGGTCACGCTGGGAGAACTGTGGGGAAGGGATCGGTCCGATGCGCTGCCCGTTCTGCCGGTACTCGGACTGTCGGGTGATCGACTCCCGTGAGGTCGACGACGGCCAGGCCACGCGGCGCAGAAGGTCCTGCGCGGCGTGCGGTCGTCGGTTCACCACGGTCGAGGAGGCCGTGCTCGCCGTCGTCAAGCGCAGCGGGGTCACCGAGCCGTTCAGCCGCGAGAAGGTCGTCAACGGAGTCCGCCGAGCCTGCCAGGGCCGCCCCGTCGACGAGGACGCGCTGCAGATGCTCGCCCACCGCGTCGAGGAGGCCGTCCGTGCGGGCGGCACCGCCGAGATCCCGAGCCACGAGGTCGGGCTCGCCATCCTCGGCCCGCTGCGCGAGCTCGACGAGGTCGCCTACCTCCGGTTCGCGAGCGTGTACCGCTCCTTCTCGTCCATCGAGGACTTCGAGAAGGAGATCGCCGAGCTCCGCACACCCGGCAGCGGTCAAGCCGCCGACTGAAGTCCCGCACCCCGGCGCCTCGCTCCATCCGAGTCGCCGCCGTCCGGGCACCGACCGTGAACACCTGCACACCCCGCACAGCAAGCCGAAGCATTCGCAACGCGCGCCGGCGCACCCAGCCACCGGCAGCGCGCAGGAGAGGGAGAGCATGACCGAGACCGTCGGAACCGCGTCAGGGCGAGGGAAGAAAGCCCAGGGCAAGTCGGGCAGGGCGGCGGGCCTCACCGTCGAGCGGATCTACACCACGCCGGGTGTCCACCCTTACGACGAGGTCAGCTGGGAGCGCCGCGACGTCGTCATGACCAACTGGCGCGACGGCACGGTCAACTTCGAGCAGCGTGGCGTCGAGTTCCCCGACTTCTGGTCCGTCAACGCCACCAACATCGTCACCAGCAAGTACTTCCGCGGTGCTGTCGGCTCGCCCCAGCGTGAGTCGAGCCTGCGGCAGCTGATCGACCGGGTCGTCGGCGTTTATCACCGCTCGGGTCTGGAGCACGGCTACTTCGCCACCGAGGAGGACGCCGAGGTCTTCGCCCAGGAACTCACCTGGATGCTGCTGCACCAGGTGTTCAGCTTCAACTCGCCCGTGTGGTTCAACGTCGGAACGTCGAGCCCTCAACAAGTATCGGCCTGTTTCATCCTCGCCGTCGACGACACGATGGAGTCGATCCTCAACTGGTACCGCGAGGAAGGGCTGATCTTCAAGGGCGGTTCCGGCGCGGGGCTCAACCTCTCGCGCATCCGCTCGTCCAAGGAGCTGCTGTCCTCCGGCGGCACGGCCTCCGGCCCGGTGTCGTTCATGCGGGGCGCGGACGCCAGCGCGGGCACCATCAAGTCCGGAGGCGCCACGCGCCGGGCGGCGAAGATGGTCGTCCTCGACGTCGACCACCCCGATATCGAGGAGTTCGTCGCCACCAAGGCCAAGGAAGAGGCGAAGATCCGCGTGCTGCGCGACGCGGGCTTCGACATGGACCTCGGCGGCAGTGACATCGCGTCCGTGCAGTACCAGAACGCCAACAACTCGGTGCGTGTCACCGACGAGTTCATGCGCGCCGTCGAGGCCGACACCGAGTTCGGGCTGCGGGCCCGGATGACCGGAGAGGTCATCGACCGGGTTCCCGCGAAGAAGCTCTTCCGCACCATCGCGCAGGCGGCGTGGGAGTGCGCCGACCCGGGCATCCAGTACGACGGCACGATCAACGACTGGCACACCTGTCCCGAGTCGGGCCGGATCTCCGCGTCCAACCCGTGCTCGGAGTACATGCACCTGGACAACTCCAGCTGTAACCTCGCCTCGCTGAACCTGCTCAAGTTCCTCGGCGACAACGGCCAGTTCGACGCGGTGCGGTTCCGCAAGGCCGTCGAGCTGATCATCACCGCGATGGACATCTCGATCTGCTTCGCCGACTTCCCCACCGAGCCGATCGCCGACACCACACGCAAGTTCCGTCAGCTGGGCATCGGCTATGCCAACCTCGGCGCACTGCTGATGGCCACCGGCCACGCGTACGACTCGGAGGGCGGTCAGGCCCTCGCCGCGGCCATCACCTCGCTGATGACCG
The DNA here is from genome assembly GCA_036498885.1 of Pseudonocardia sp. GTDB lineage: Bacteria > Actinomycetota > Actinomycetes > Mycobacteriales > Pseudonocardiaceae > Pseudonocardia. Next base: position 1,758 of record DASYES010000303.1, on the reverse strand, counting down.
GCGCGGCGTACAAGCGCTCGGCCGAGCTCGCCGGCGTCGTCGGCACCTACGACGGCTACGCCCGCAATGCGGAGGCGCACCAGCGCGTGATCCGCAAGCACGCAGCGGCCAACGACGACGTCCGCACCTTCCCGGCGAGCAGCCCGGTCCACAAGCTCGCAACGAGCACCTGGAAGGACTGCCTCGCGATCGGGGAGCGCAACGGCTGGCGCAACGCCCAGGCCTCGGTGCTCGCCCCCACCGGCACCATCGGCCTGATGATGGACTGCGACACCACCGGCATCGAGCCCGACCTGGCGCTGGTCAAGTTCAAGAAGCTGGTCGGCGGTGGCTCGATGCAGATCGTCAACCAGACCGTTCCGCGAGCGCTCGTGAAGCTGGGATACCAGCCGGAGCAGGTCGAGGCGATCGTGGAGTACATCGGCGAGCACGGTCACGTCATCGACGCGCCCGGGCTGCGCCATGAACACTACGAGGTGTTCGACTGCGCCATGGGCGAGCGGTCCATCGCGCCGATGGGCCACGTCCGGATGATGGCGGCGGTGCAGCCGTTCCTGTCCGGGGCGATCTCCAAGACGGTCAACATGCCCGAGACGGCCACCGTCGAGGACGTCGAGAAGATCTACCTGGAGGGCTGGAAGCTCGGCCTGAAGGCGCTCGCGATCTACCGGGACAACTGCAAGGTCGGCCAGCCGCTCTCGGCAGGCAAGTCGGCCAAGGCCACCGAGAAGGCCGAGGCCCCCGCCCCGGTCGAGGCCCGCCCGGTGCGCCGCAGGCTGCCGAAGAAGCGCCCCAGTGAGACGGTCTCCTTCACCGTCGGCGGCGCCGAGGGCTACCTGACGGCGGGCTCCTACCCGGACAACGGGCTCGGCGAGATCTTCGTCAAGCTCGGCAAGCAGGGTTCCACCCTGGCCGGTGTCATGGACGCCTTCTCGATGTCGATCTCCGTGGGTCTGCAGTACGGCATCCCGCTCGAGTTCTACGTCTCGAAGTTCTCCAACCTGCGGTTCGAGCCCGCCGGGATGACCGACGACCCGGACGTCCGCATCGCCACGAGCGTGCTCGACTACCTGTTCCGGCGCCTCGCGCTCGATCACCTGCCCTACGAGAAGCGCGCGCAGCTCGGCATCTTCTCCGCCGACGAGCGCACCAAGCAGGTGGCGGGCACCGACTACTCCACGGGCTACGGCGAGGTCGACGTGGAGGGTCTGCGGTCCTCGGTCGACGCCGCACCGGCGGCCGAGGAGGCCGAGCGCACCCCGGGCGCCGCGCCCGCTCCGGTCGAGGTCGGCAGCTCCACCGAGCTACTGGAGCTGCGTCTGGGCAAGGCCGCCGACGCGCCGCTGTGCATGACCTGCGGCACCAAGATGCGTCCGGCGGGCTCCTGCTACCTCTGCGAGGGTTGCGGCTCCACCAGCGGCTGCAGCTGACACCGGCTCACGAGATGGAGTGCGGGCCCCGTCACGGGCGAGGCACGCACTCCATCTCGTCGCCCGGCCCGCTCCGCTTTCACCGACGACGGCGTGACGGCAGCGCGAGAGGGCGGGCCGGTTGCCTGCTCGGCGTCCGGATCGGTCGCAGGGTCTTCGACGACGGCGCGGTGCTCGTGCCCGACTCGTTCCATGAAGGGCGCGCCAGAGTGGAATCGCGCCGGGGATGAACGAATCCATGTCGGACGCGCTTTCCCGAGCTCGATTCGGCGATCGTCGCGCCGCACAGCGAGAATCAAGCGTTTCGGTTCCGCCGAACGGAACCCCC
>DASYES010000302.1:0-3484 GCA_036498885.1 Pseudonocardia sp. | reverse complement strand
ACATCCCGCTGGTCGGCACCATTCCCGCCACGGTCTTCGTCGCGTTCCAGGCGATGTTCGCGATCATCACGGTCGCCCTCATCTCCGGTGCGGTGGCCGACCGCCTGCGGTTCGGTCCGTGGCTGCTGTTCGCCGGTCTCTGGGCCACCATCGTCTACTTCCCGGTGGCGCACTGGGTCTTCTCGTTCAACGGCGTCACCGCCGAGAACGGCGGCTGGATCGCCAACAACCTCAAGGCCATCGACTTCGCGGGCGGCACGGCGGTGCACATCAACGCCGGTGCGGCAGCGCTTGCACTCGTTCTGGTGCTCGGCAAGCGCCGCGGCTGGCCGCGTGAGCCGATGCGCCCGCACAACCTCACGATGGTGATGCTCGGTGCGGGCCTGCTGTGGTTCGGCTGGTTCGGGTTCAACGCCGGTTCGGCCGTGGCCTCCAACGGCGTCGCGGGCATCACGTTCGTCAACACGCTCGTCGCCACCTCGGCCGCGATGCTGGCCTGGCTGCTGACCGAGCGCATCCGTGACGGCAAGCCCACCAGCCTCGGTGCGGCGTCCGGCCTGGTCGCCGGCCTCGTCGCGATCACGCCGTCGTGTTCGTCGGTGTCGCCGCTCGGCGCCAACGCGGTCGGTGCGATCGCCGGTGTCCTGTGTGCCCTCGCCGTGGGTCTCAAGTTCCGATTCGGCTTCGACGACTCCCTCGACGTGGTCGGTGTCCACCTCGTCGGCGGTCTCGTCGGCACGCTGCTGGTCGGTTTCTTCGCCACCTCCAGCGCGCCGGCCGCGGTCGACGGGCTCTTCTACGGCGGCGGGGTGGACCAGCTGTGGCGGCAGGCCGTCGGTGCTGTCGCGGTGCTGCTGTTCTCCTTCATCGTGAGCCTGGTCCTCGCGCTGATCGTCAAGGCGACGATGGGCCTGCGGGTCAGCCCCGAGGAGGAGGTCACCGGCATCGACGAGATCGAGCACGCCGAGACGGGCTACGACTTCTCCACTCTCCACGGCACCGGGGGCCTCGGGACGCCCCGGCCGTCCGCAGCCACCATTGCGGCCGCGGAGCACGTTCCCGCAACCGCAGGCAAGGAGAGCTGAGCGATGAAGCTGGTCACGGCGATCGTCAAGCCGTTCGTGCTGGAGGACGTCAAGGGCGCGCTGGAGCAGATCGGCGTGCTGGGCATGACGGTCAGCGAGGTGCAGGGGTACGGGCGGCAGAAGGGCCACACCGAGGTCTACCGCGGCGCCGAGTACTCCGTGGACTTCGTGCCGAAGGTCCGGGTGGAGGTCGTCGCGGACGACACCCTCGCCGACAAGGTCGTGGACGCCGTGGTCGAGGCGGCCCGCACCGGCAAGATCGGTGACGGCAAGGTCTGGGTCACCCCCGTCGAGAGCGTGGTGCGGGTCCGCACCGGTGAACGCGGTACCGACGCCATCTGACCTGCAGATCTGTTCGTCGGTTCCGAGGGCCCGCTGCACAGCATGATCGTGCGGCGGGCCCAGCCGCGTCCTTCCCGCACTGTCGTGTTCGTCACCGATCGGAGGATCGTGATGATGCTCGTGACCGCCATCACCAAGCCGTTCGCACTGGAGAACGTCCGGGCCGGGCTCGAATGTCTGGATGTCACAGGACCGCCGATCGACACCGTCACGCCGATCGACAGCGTCGTGCCGATCGACACCGTCGTGCTGGTCGGCACCGGAGCGCGGGGTGCCGGCGCGCTGTGAGTGCGGTGGCTGTGGCGTCGGGGGACGCAGAGGACCTGGTCCGGGCGAAGGCCGTGCTCCTCGACTCGAGCGTGGGCAAGCGCAGGCTCGGGCCAGAGGCGCTGCGAACGGCGCTGGTGGATCTGCACGACTTCTGGCTGACGTCACGGGCGGCGGCCATCGGGCTGACCGACCGCGTGGCGCTGATGGCGGTCGGCGCGTTGGGCCGGCGCGAGCTGGCCCCGTGGTCGGATCTCGACCTGGTGCTGGTGCACGACGGTCGCAACGACGTGGAGCGGCTGGCCGAGCAGCTGTGGTATCCGCTCTGGGACGCCGGGATCGGCCTCGACCATTCGGTGCGCACCCCGGGCCAGGCCGTCCAGGTGGCCACCGCCGATCTGCGTGCAGCGCTCGGCCTGCTGGAGGCCCGGCACATCGCCGGTGACGCCGCGCTCTCGGACAAGGTGCGCACGGCGGTGCGGCAGGCGTGGCGGGCGGGCATCCGCGGGCGGTTCGACGAGCTCGCCGACACCGCTCAGGGGCGCTGGCGCAAGGTCGGCGAGGTCGCACATCGGGTGGAGCCGGACCTGAAGAACGGCCACGGCGGGCTCCGCGACATCCAGCTCCTCGACGCACTCGCGGCCGCCCAGCTCGTCGACCGGCCGTCGGGTGACGTGCTGGTGGCCCGCGGGCTGCTGCTCGACGTCCGCACCGAGCTGCATCGCCTCGCCGGGCGCGCCCGTGACGTGCTGCGGGCGCAGGACGCCGACGAGGTGGCGACGGCACTGGAGATCGCCGACCGGTTCGAGCTCGCGCGTGCCCTGTCCGGAGCGGCGCGGTCGGTGGCGTTCGCCGCCGAGGTGGGGCTGCGATCGGCCCGCAACGCGCTGCCCCGGCGGGGTCTGGCCGCGTTACGGCGCCCACCGGTGCGGCGTCCGCTGGACAGCGGTGTCGTCGAGCACGGCGGCGAGGTCGCGCTGGCCCGCGACGCTGCCGCTCCCCGCGATCCTGCGCTGGTGCTGCGGGTGGCGGCGACCGCGGCACGCACCGGGCTGCCGATCGCCGCAGGCACGCTGCACCGGCTCGCCGACACCGCGCCCGAGCTGCGAGAGCCGTGGCCGCGCGCGGCGCTGAGCGAGCTGCTGTCGCTGTTGGGCGCGGGTTGCCGGCTCGTGGATGTCGTGGAGTCGCTCGACCGCACGGGACTGTGGGGGCGGCTCCTCCCCGAGTGGGGTGCCGTGCGCGACCTGCCGCCGCGCGATCGCGCCCATCTGTGGACCGTCGACCGGCACCTCGTCGAGACGTGTGCGCAGGCCGCCCGGCTGACCACCCGCGTATCGCGTCCGGACCTGCTGCTCGTCGGTGCCCTCGTGCACGACATCGGCAAGGGCCGCGCAGGCGACCACTCCGTGGTCGGTGAGTCGCTGGCCCTGCAGGTGGGACGGCGGCTCGGGTTCTCCGACACCGACGTGACGGTGCTCGGCCAGGTGGTGCGCCACCACCTGTTGCTGCCGCACACGGCCACACGCCGCGATCTGGACGACCCGGCGACGATCACGCGCGTCGTCGAGACGGTGGGCGGCAGCGGGCTCGTGCTCGACCTCCTCGAGAACCTCGCCGAGGCCGACGCGCTCGCCACCGGACCGGGGGTCTGGAGCCCCTGGAAGCAGATGCTGATCCAGGATCTCGTGCGCCGGTGCCGTGCGTTGCTGGCCGGTGAACCGCTGCCCGCTCCCGCTGCGGCCAGTGCAGCCGCGGCGGAGCTCACGGCCACCGTCGCGCGTGACCGG